>JAAYID010000127.1 GCA_012744285.1 Alcaligenaceae bacterium | reverse complement strand
GGTGCTGGCCCTGCAGGCCCTGGGGCAACGATTGCTGCCTTCTGTGTCACCCCCGCCTGGCCTGGTCATGAACAAACACAACCACACCCTTGAGGGCCCGGCCGGGCACTGCAAGCTATCGGACTCTGAAACCCGTTTGCTGCTGGCCTTTGCCAGCGCCAAAGAACAAACACTGGAACGCTGGCAAGTCGCCACGCAGATGAGCCCCGGCAACGACACCCTGACGCAAGACAGCATGCAAGCCCGCCTGAGCCAGTTGCGCAAAAAAATCCAGCAGTGCGGGGGCAACGGCGACAGCATCAAGGCCATCCGGGGTAACGGCTACCGGTTCTGTTTACCGCTGCAGGTTTTATAGACCGTATTTTTGCGTTGCCAACTCACCTGCAAGCGACTTGAAACCACGGGACCTGGTGGCGATGCGTGAATGCAGAACACCCGGTCTGGAAACTTTGGTTCACAGTTGTACAATTAGCCTGTCCAATTAACAGGAGGTCGCCATGACCATCGAAACCACCTACAGCCAAGCCCGCGAGCAACTCAAGACGCTCATGGATCGCGCGGTCGATGACCGGGAAGTGGTGCTGGTGCGCCGCCGTTCCGGGGGTGCGGTTGCAATGATTGCCGCCGATGAACTGCAGAGCCTGATGGAGACGGCACACCTGCTGCGTTCGCCGAAAAATGCAGAACGTCTGCTGGCCGCATTGGCACGCGCCCGTGCTGGCGACGTCGCCCCGACCGCCGTCGACGCCCTTGAAAAGCACTATGGCCTCCAGGCCTGAGACCAAACGCGTCGCGGTGTTTCAGCCCGAATTTCTGCAAGACCTGAGCTACTGGGTAGAGACGGAACGGCGCACAGCCAAACGCTTGCTGGAACTGGTCAAGGCTGCATTACGTGACCCCTTCAAGGGCATCGGCAACCCCGAACCGTTGAAGTACCTGGGCTCGGATGTCTGGTCACGTCGCATCACGCAAGAACACCGCAGCGTCTACCTGGTTAAAGCCGATCGGATCGAGTTTCTGCAGGGCCGTTACCACTACTGATCCGGCAAGCTACCTGGCGATTCCGACCTATATGTCCCGGAAGTCCTCATAGCCCGGGATGCCACCAGGCATCGACGGGAGACATGAACGCACACCCGACTTGTCAGGACATCGTCCGGACATTATTATGGGCTTAGTTTCAGAACATGGGGGTTGCCATGGGCACCTTGAACCTCTCCAAAACCGAACGGATCGATATCCGCACCAGCAGCTCTGTCAAGCAACTGCTGCAAGAGGCTGCGCGTTCGTGCCATAAGAACGTCAGTGAATTCCTGCTCGATGCCGGGGTGATCGCGGCCAACCAGGCACTGGCAGATCGTCGTCATTTTGTGCTGAACGACGACCAGTGGCAGGCGTTTCAGCAGGCGCTGGATCGCCCAGTTCAAGCCAAGCCGCGCTTGAAGAAACTGCTCAGTGAACCTGGAGTTCTGGGTTGAGTGCTGCGTATGAATCGGTCCGCAAGCTCGCGCCTGCGGATTCGACGGAAGGCTTCGACTGCGGGCAACCCTCGCTCAACCAGTTCCTGCAACGCTATGCCCTCGTCAACCAAAAGGCCAACAGCGCCCAGACCTACGTGTGCTGCCTTGGCGGTGAGGTCGTGGGCTTCTACAGTCTGGCGGTCGGAAGTGTTGATCCAGAGAATGCGCCAGCACGCGTCATGAAGGGCTTGGCCCGGCATCCGGTGCCGGTCATGATCCTGGCACGGCTGGCCGTGGATCGTGATCATCAGGGAAAAGGTTTGGGCAAGGCGCTGCTCAAGGACGCGCTTCTGCGCACCGCACAGGCGGCTGACATCGCTGGCATTCGTTGCCTGCTGGTCCATGCCAAGAATGAAGCCGCGCGGCAGTGGTACGAGTCCTGGGAATTTGAGCCCAGCCCGACCGATCCCTATCACCTGTTCCTGATGCTCAAGGAGCTCAAGACACTACTGGCGGGGTGAGCGATGATATCGACGAGTAACAGGCAGGAAATTTTTTGAGGCAAAACGCGCCAGCGCGGTTTGCGTCAGCCCCTGCTTGAGCAAGTTGCGAATCCACTCGTCGTGGAAATTCCACCTTCGATCACTGCGGTTTAACGGGAGGATTACCTTGCTATCT
>JAAYID010000126.1 GCA_012744285.1 Alcaligenaceae bacterium | reverse complement strand
GACATTGCCCCTGATCCGTGCCATGGAAGTCGGTACGGCGCAGCAAAAGCAACTGATTCAAGACGCCATTCGTACCGGCGATGGCGACTTCGAGGCCGTAGCCCGCGCTATCCACGATACCGATGCGCTTGAATACACCCGTCAGGCGGCCCGCGACGAAGCTGAAAAAGCCCGTGAACAATTATTGGCGTTCCCGCCCTCCGAAGCGACCGAATCTTTGCTAAAATTTTGTTCTTTCGCTGTTGACCGCGATCGCTAGTCGGCAGCTGCACGTTCAAGTCGGGGCGTAGCTCAGCCTGGTAGAGTACTACGTTCGGGACGTAGGAGTCGGAGGTTCGAATCCTCTCGCCCCGACCAATATATTGTTCAGGTATCCTTGCCAATCAAGGGGTTGAAAGCACGGTTAAGCCGTGCTTTCGTTGTTTTTGTTGTGTCGCACAAAAAATCTGACAAAAACCTGATGGGTTGTCATAAAATCTGCAGAAAGCGGCTGTTATGCTCTTCATAACAGCCGCTTTCTTTTTGATGCGTACTAACTTTACGGAGTGTTTATGACGGATGCCGTTGCCCCTTTCAGCCTCGCGGGCAAGAAGGGACTGGTTCTGGGTGTGGCCAATGATCAATCGATTGCCTGGGGATGTACCCGACTGGCACGCGCACAAGGGGCCGACATCGTGGCCACCTGCGTCAGCGAAAAAGCGCGCAAATGGGTTGAGCCGCTGACCAGTGCCATCGGGGTTGATCTGGTCCCCTGCAACGTTGAGGTCGATGGCCAGCTCGAGGCCCTGGTGCAACACGCTGTCAACAAGTTTGGCAAACTTGATTTTGTCATTCATTCGATTGCCTGGGCACCGCTTGAAGATTTGCATGGGGCCGTTGTCGACAGCTCACGCGAAGGGTTTGCCCGTGCCATGAGCATTTCGTGTCACTCATTTGCCGAAGTCGCCAAGTTGTGCGCACCGCATATGGCTGATGGCGGCAGCATGATCACCATGAGTTATCTGGGGTCGGTGGTTGCCGTGCCGCATTATGGCTTGATGGGGCCGGTTAAAGCCGCGCTTGAATCTACCGTGCGTTATATGGCCCAAGAATTAGGTCCGAAAAACATCCGGGTACATGCCGTTTCGTCGGGTCCTATCCTGACGCGTGCGGCATCGGGTCTGGCCGACTTTGATACCTTCATGGAAACGGCTCGTGCCAAGGCACCATTGCAGCGTTTGGTGACGCTCGATGAAATTGCCCAGCTTTCAACGTTCCTGTGCTCTGACGCGGCCTCGGGCATGACGGGTCAGACCATTTATGTTGACGCCGGTGTGAACGCGGTCGACTGATACGCCTTCCGGGTGCCATTTTGCAGATCATTATCGGGCCCGGTTGCCATGCCGGGCCCGCTGCTGTTCAAGGAAAGAAACATGACAGACACTGTACAAACCGACTGGATGGAAAATACGACCTACGACGAACTGTTCGTCGGGCAAACCGCCAGTTTCATGCGTGAAATCACGCGCCACGATATTGCGGCATTTGCGACATTGTCGGGTGACATCAATCCGGCTCACCTGAATGAGGAATACGCCAACGCCAGCCTGTTTGAAGGCGTGATTGCGCATGGCATGTTCGGGGCCGCCCTGATTTCGGCCCTGTTGGGGACACGTTTCCCCGGGCCCGGTACGATTTACCTGGGGCAGGAAATCAAGTTTACAAAACCGGTTCGTATCGGTGATCGCTTGACGATCCAGGCGACCGTAACATCCAAAAATGATGAAAAACAGCGGATCAAGATGGATTGTGCCGTCATCAACCAGCATGGTGAGGTTGTGCTGAAAGGTGAGGCCAAATTGATGCCGCCGTCGCTCAAAATCCGGGTGCCTCGCATTACTGGGCCGCAGATCGTGCTGGTAGAGGCTGATGGGCAGCAGAACCCTCTGTCTGTTATCTCTGAAGGCTTATAACATTGCGATTTTTCGAAAGCATTATTGCAAAACAAAATAATGCTTATTTGGAAATCAAATCGTGATGACCGCGGGTGCGAGGGTAAAATCGGTTCGGCTTACAAAAACCCAACCCAGGAGGTAGAGACGTATGAATCCCCAAAACGCAACCGGTGGTCATCACAATGCCATGGCGCCCGAAGATACACCTGAACTGCGCCAGTTGTATGCTGATTTCGAAGCGCTGCACATCATGCCGCTCTGGACCCAGACAGGTTCCTTGATGCCCAGCCATCCGGCTCCGGCCGCAGTACCGCATGTCTGGAAATGGTCCAAACTGTACCCGGCCGCCAAGCGTTCCGGTGACCTGGTTCCTGTGGGTCGTGGCGGCGAGCGCCGTGCACTGGGTTTGGCTAATCCTGGGTTAGGTGGTCATCCGTTTGTCTGTCCGACGTTGTGGGCGGCCATTCAGTATCTTGGTCCCAAAGAAGTGGCCCCTGAACACCGTCATGCGCAGAATGCTTTCCGCTTTGTGGTAGAGGGCGAAGGCGTCTGGACCGTGGTCAGTGGCGACCCGGTTCGCATGAGTCGGGGTGACTTCCTGCTGACCCCGGGTTGGAATTTCCACGGCCACCAGAACGTGACTGACAAGCCCATGGCCTGGATTGACGGCCTTGATATTCCGTTTTCCTACCGCAACGACGTGGGTTTCTTTGAGTTCGGTCCTGAAAAACTGTCAGACGAAACAACGCCCGAGTTTTCGCGCGGCGAACGTCTTTGGTGTCATCCTGGGCTGCGCCCGTTGTCGGGTCTTCAGAACACGATCAGCTCTCCCATCGGCGCCTACCGCTGGGAATACACCGACCGTGCCCTGGCTGAACAGTTGCGCCTGGAAGACGAGGGCTATCCGGGCGTCGTCGAGCCTGGCCATGCGGCGGTCCGCTACATCAACCCCACGACCGGTGGTGACGTCATGTCCACCATCCGCGCCCAGTTCCATCGTCTGCGCGCCGGCACGGAAACCGCCCCGCGTCGCGAGGTCGGCTCCAGCGTGTTCCAGGTGTTTGAAGGCCGTGGTTCGGTGGTGATGAACGGCGAAACCCACAAGCTTGAAGTGGGTGACATGTTCGTCGTGCCGTCATGGGTTCAGTGGTCGTTGCAGGCCGAGACCCAGTTCGACCTGTTCCACTTCTCGGATGCTCCGATCATCGAGCGTTTGAATTTCGACCGCGTCCAGATCGGTTGATGGTGTGCCGGCAGCTTTCGCTGCCTGCCGTACTGAACGTTGCGTCAAATGCAAAAGCGCCCTAACGGGCGCTTTTGCATTTTTTGAATCTTCTTTACTTGAGTTTTTTCCGGTGACTGTCGAACACTTCGGTGGTGATGGGAATGCCCTGACCAACACTTTGGGTCACCGTGCAGAAGGCTTCGAATGAGGCCAGAACGCGATCCAGATGTTCAAGTGTCTCGGCCGGTACGCCCAGCGTCAGGACGCAGTGCATTTCTGTAACACGTAACCGGTTCTGGTCATTGCGACCGATTTTGGCCGTGACGGTGCAATGAATCGGTTGAGGGTCTTGCTTGTATTTTTTAATGGCGAAAAACAGCGAATCGCATAGGCAATTGCCGACTGCAGCCGTCAGGAACTGCACGGGCGACGGCCCTTTACCTTCGCCGATGGGGTGGGGCTCGTCACCCAGCACGGTGGGGATGCCTTCACCGAAAGAAATTTCAAACTGGAAGTCTTTGATCTGTTCAAGCTGCACAGAGATAATGGGATCTGACATAAGTATCGTTTTCTGAAAAAATTTGGCGGCGCACTGGTGGGCGGGTGTCAGCAGGCGGGTTGCCGCGTCGCAACCTGCGCCTGGCGTGCTGGCCCTGATCAGGCCGGTGCACAGCACGTCAGGTAGCCGAAACCAGCAGTTTACACGGGCCGGTTGCGTCAGGGTGTCGTTTAGTCGTTGCTGATGATGACCTTCATGGCCTTTTCTTTGGCCGCATTGCCAAACACATCATAAGCCTTCGGGAAGTCGTTGAACGTGAAGCGATGCGTGATCAGCCCTTCGGGTTGCAACTTCCCGGACGTGACGTTCTTCAGCAGCATCGGGGTGGTGTTTGTGTTGACCAGCCCGGTGGTGATGGTGACGTTCTGGATCCAGAGTTTCTGGATTTGCAGATCAACGCTTGTGCCATGAACACCCACGTTGGCCAGATGCCCGCCCGGACGGATAATGTTCTGGCAAACATCAAATGTTTGCGGGATACCCACGGCCTCAATGGCGACATCGACCCCGTCTTTGGTGGTTTCCTTGATCCGGGCCTCAACGCTGGTTTTTGTGCTGTTGATGACTTCGGTGGCACCGAATTTCAGCGCCATTTCAAGACGGGCATCGTCGACGTCGATCATGATCAGGCGAGCGGGTGAGTAAAACTGGGCCGTTAGCAATGACGCCATGCCGACAGGCCCGGCGCCGACGATGGCGACGGTGTCGCCCGGTTTTACCGCCCCATAAAGT
>JAAYID010000013.1 GCA_012744285.1 Alcaligenaceae bacterium | reverse complement strand
TTGCAGACCAGGCAGGCCATGACTTCGTCGCCGCGCACGGCATCCGGCACCGCCGCAACGGCGGCGGCCTTGGTGGCGGGGTGACGCAGCAAAACGCTTTCGACCTCAACGGCCGCAATGTTTTCGCCACTGCGACGAATGACGTTCTTTTTGCGGTCAATAAAGTGCAAATACCCGTCGGCGTCGCGGCAGACGATGTCACCAGTGTGGAACCAGCCACCCTCCCAGGCTTCGTTGGTAGCGGCTTCGTCTTTCAGGTAACCGGCAAAGAAGCCGTAACGCGGGTTGTCGCCGGCATGGCGCACCAGCAGTTCACCGTTCTCGTCGACACCGGCTTCTTCACCGGCATCGTTGACCAGACGGATTTCGACCTCAGGGGCTTCTTTGCCGAAGCAGCTGGTGCCGATGTGACGTGGCTCGTGGTTGGCAATGACAACGGCACCTGAACCGGTTTCGGTCATGGCCCAGGCTTCCAGCAGCGGGAAGCCGAAACGTTCTTCACACAGCGCATGCAGGCTGCGGTCGATGCCGGCGCCAAAGCCGAAACGCACGCTGTGGTTGGTGTCGTCGGGTGATGGCTCGGCCTTCATCAGAATGGCTGGCATTACACCCAGGTAATGAATGACGGTGGCGCGCGATTCGCGTACGGTGTTCCACCAGGTTTTGGGGTGGAAGCGGTCAATCGCGATCAGGCAGCCGCCGGTGGTGACCATGCCCATGGTAGAACACGCCATGGCGTTCATGTGTACCAGCGGCAGCGGTGTCAGCATGCGCTCGACGCCCTTGTTCAGGGTGGCCAGGCCACCCACGGTGGCGTACCAGTGGCCGCAGTGCAGGTAGTATTCGTTGGGCAGAATGCAGCCCTTGGGGCGGCCGGTGGTGCCCGAGGTGTACATCAGCGAGCATTCGGTATGGGTGCCAATGGCTTGCCCTGCCAGCGGTGCAGGCCGGTTGGCGGCGGGGATGTCATCCTCCGGACCCATCAGGGCCATGTTGGCGCCGGCGTCCAGTGCAGCGGCTTTCAGCAGTTCGTGACGGCTGTTCAGAGCAATCGCCATGCAGATTTCCGAGTGGCCGATCAGGTAGGACAGTTCGGCAATGCGCATGTCGGCATTGATGGGAACAACCGAAACGCCCAGGGCATTCAGGGCGAACCAGTGCATGAAAAAGGCCGGGCGGTTTTCCAGCAGGATGCCGACACGATGGCCGTGGCCGTAGCCGGCTTTTTCGTAACCGGCTTTCAGGCTGTTGATGGTTTCCAGCGCACTGCCATAGGTAATTTCACCCGCCGTAATCTCGTAGATTTCGGCCGTTTCGGGCATGACGCACAGGAACGGGTTGTTGGGGTATTGCGCCGCAGTGGCGGTAAAGGCTTGATAAACAGTGGTGGCCATAGCCCGTTCCTTACATGAAAAGTTGAATGTTGCCGTGAGCGGCATTGCAATTGAGCAAGTCGATGCGCTTCTGGCGAATGCGCAGCTGGCCGTCTTCGGCGCGCAGCTGGTAGGTGGCCCAGCCGGCGTACAGTTTCTGGTCGTCGCGACGGGCTTCGACATAGTGGAACGCTGTACGCGCCACGAATTGGCCCTGCGCGGGCTGATGCCAGGCATGTGTCGTGTCAATCTCGGGGCGCTGCAGCAGATGGTGGCAGCGGCTGGGCGGTTGTTGCGAGAATGTGCGTTGGCCTTTCAGACGCTCGATCCGAACCCGCAGCAGCAGCTTGTCTTCCGACATCAACGAGGTATGCAGGCGGGCATCTTCCTGGTCGTGCGCCAGCGGCATCCAGTAGTGACCGTCTTCGGTGAACAGATTCAGCCAGTCTTCAAATTTCAGTGCGTCGAGCAGCCGGGTTTCGGCGTAGACGAAATCAATGATGTCCTGATCGGTGAACTGGCTCATGCTGACTCCTTCATGGTGGCGGTCATGTAGTTGGCCCAGGCACGGTACTGATTACGCATCTGCCATTCGTTGGTGCCGTTGGTGACTTCGTTTTTGCGGTTTTCTTCGCCGGGTTCATACAGGCGGGCCACGTTGACCCAGTCAAGCCCGCTCGATACCAGCCCTTGCTGGGCACGTTCGTACATTTCCAGGTCATCGTTACCGACCACCGAAGTGGGGGCGTTGATGAGACGGGTGTACATGAGGGTGCGTTCGAGCAGTTTGTCGGGGGCGCCCACCAGACGGAAGGTCCACGATTCAACCAGTGTTTTTCCGGCAGAGATCGGCTTGAAAATGCGCAAGGTCTGGATCGGGCCCTTGACCATGATGTTGGGGAAGTACGTGGTGTTATGGCGAACGTCGTCGAGAATGGCCTTGGCGCGTTCCTCGCCATAGGCGGCGGTCATGGCTTCAAAGTAGCCAGGTACTTCGGAATAGGCCGCGTGAATCGAGTTGCTGACCCCGGTGTGGCCGTGGCCGTTTTCCCAGACCCGGATGCCCATGCCTTCGTAGAACTCGTAAGGTGACATGAAGGGGGCGAACTGTTCGACCGCCATGGGTTTGGGTGTGCCTTCGGGGGCTTCTTCCCAGACCTTTACGGCCGTACCTGCCGATGACTCGTGAGCCACCATGGGGTGACAGGTATCGCTCTGGTTGTCGACCAGCATTTTCCAGTTGCAGTTGTGCATGTAGCGCAACACGCCGCCCGCCACTTCAAGCTTGCCTTCGGGGGAGCGATCAACCATGTTGTCGAGCGTTGACAGCGATTCGCCGAAGAAGTCTTCGAAACTCTGACCTTCGGGGTTGAGACGGCAGAAAATGAAGTCGCGGTAGTTGCGGACGTTTTCCACCGCCGCCATGCCCTGGCTGGCTTCTGTTGTTTTGAAGAATTCCTGGTCGTAGCCGCGTTTCAGCGGCAGTGCCAGCAGGTTGCCGTTGAGCTTGAAGGACCAGGCATGGTAAGAGCAACGGAAGAAACGGCCCGCATTGCCGTAGGTGTCATGGACCAGCATGACCCCTTTGTGCGGGCAGCGGTTGTATAGCACCTTGATGCTGTTGTCGGCGTCGCGCACCATGATGACGGGTTCGGTGCCGACGGTGGTGCTGTAGTAATCGCCGGGTTTTGGAACTTGACTGGCATGACCCACGTATACCCAGGTGTTGGCAAACAGGTGTTCCATTTCCAGCTGGAAGATTTCTTCGCTGATGAACAGATCTTTATGGACCTCGGCGGGGCGAACGAGTGCGTTGACCGCCTCCGGGTTGTTCTTGTAGGTCATGACATGTCTCCGTCAGTGTGTTGACCAGGTACCTTCACGTGGCCCCGCCGTAGACGACGTGGCCACGTGAAGCCTTTGTGATATCAGGCCGCTGTTGTTTCTTGTGTGAGCAGGTTGTCGAGCGTGGTGCATTTTGCGTCAGCCAGTGCTGCATCACGCAGGGCTTTCAGACGCTGGGCGGCGTCAGGCTTGCCTTGCAGCGTGCGTGCGGCCTGGATCAGCTTCTGGTACTTGCTGTTGCCGCGCACATGGGTGTCTGAATAGCCTTTGACCAGACGACGGCAATTGACGATTTCGACGGCCAGATCGTAGTTTGACGGGGCTGTTTGCGTGATCAGGTTGAGCCATTCCTGGAACCCGCGCATTTCCACCTTGTGGCGCAGGGTGCTGCGGCGGAAACGGCGCATGCCCGACAGGCCATACAGCATCAGGAAGCCGATCAGTGTGCCGCTTTGCAGGAAACGGCCTTTGCGGAACATGGGTTCAAGCCATTTGCCAAGCGTGGACGAGTTCTCGATGGCCTGGCCCAGCGCCGCCGGCATGGTGCCGCAAATCTCTTCCAGACGCGGGTGCATGTATTCGGTGGTGTAGACCAGCTGGTCGGGTTTGGCTTTTACTTCGTCACGCACGCGGGCAAAACGGGCTTCGCGGGTTTTCAGGTCGGCGACACGGATAACGTCGTCGTAGGCCATGGCCACGGCCACATAGCGTGCAGCCGTTGCGGTCAGTGCCCACTGTTTGGCATCACCGCCGTATTGCTTGTCGAGCGCCTGGATGCCGCGCATGTGCTCCAGATATTCTTTGCCATAGGCGAGGTCCTGGAATTCAAGGGTGCGGCGCAGGCCGGCGACCAGCATGGGCTGGGCGGCGGGTGCGAAGTTCTGGCGGATGTCATCGAGTAACTGCTGTACACGCGGGTTGCGGGCCGAATCGGGTACGGCAGGCACCGGGCGGGTTGTGTCGATGAAATCCGGGAACTCGGGCGCGCTTTGTACGGCGTCGAAGCCCAGGGCGAATGCCTTGAGGCTGGGTTTGACGCCCTTGCCGCTGCGTTCGATGGTGGCTTCGAAGTCGGCACGGCTGAACGGCAGGGCACCGCTGCCCGCAATCGCACCAAACAGGCTGGCGCTGATCACGCTGCCGGCTTGCTCGGCCAGCGCCTGCAGGTCAAAGCACAAGAAGCGTTTGGCCGAACCACGCCCGGCTTCAATGACTTTGTTGGCGTCGGCAATGCCGTTGCCGGGGGCGGCTTTTTCGGCAATCGCGTAGCTGCGGTGCGACGAGGCAATCAGGGTACTGCGGTCGGGGGTGACCAAACCGCGCTGGATGGCGCGACCGCCCTCCATCAGTTCGGCGGCCACGATCAGGTCGACGTCACCGGGGGTTGGCATCAGGGCCAGTGCCGGCTGGCGGCCGGCCGCCTTGACGGCTTCTTCAGGCAGCAGTTCCAGGTAGTAAATGGTGGCGCCGGTACGTTGTGCAACACCGGGAACAGACGTGGTTTGTGCCCACCAGCCCGCGTGCTCGGCCATGTCGACGATCCAGTCGGCCAGTACGCCGCCGCCCTGGCCACCCATGGCCAGAACCGCGATTTTGATGGGGGTTACGTTGTGCAATTGTGTGGTCATGATCGGTGCTTACAGGGAAATTTGGGCAAGACGCTGGTTGCGACGGGACTGCAGGAAACCAATGACGCGCTGGCGCACCTTGGCCTTGAACAAATCCCATTGCGACGGGTTGTGTACGACGTCGGCACGGTAGAACGACGGACACAGGACAGCGGCATGTGACACTTCACCGCAGTTGCCGCAACCGACGCAGCTGTTGTCGATGTAAGCGACCGGATCTTCCTTGAGCGGATCACCCGAGTCTTTGATGGTGAGCGAGGGGCAGCCCGACAAGCGGATGCAGGCGTGGTCGCCGGTACATACATCGCCGTCAACACCGAAACGTTCTTTGACAACGCGTTTGCCTTCTTTGACGGCCTGGTTGAACTGCGGTTTGATGCGGCGCTGTTTGTTCAGCATGCACTCGGACTGCAGGATCAGGACTTTGGGGCCGGTCACTTCGGTGGTCAGCGCTTCTTCCAGCGTTGCACGCACTTTGGCGACGTCGTAGGTGCGTTCCAGGACCCTGACCCATTTCACGCCAACACCCTTGACGGCATCAACGATGGGGTTGTTGGTGGCACGCAGCGGATTGAGGGCGCGTGACGACAGGATGTCTTGTCCGCCGGTGGCGGCCGAGTAGTAGTTGTCGATGAGCAGGATGACGCCATCGTATTTGTTGAACACGGCGTTAGCGACACCGGATGACAGACCGTTATGCCAGAAACCGCCGTCACCCATCATCGAAATGGAGCGCTTCGATGACTTGACGTTGAAGGCCGACGTACTGGCGGCACCCAGACCGTAACCCATGGTGGTTGAACCCAGGTTGAACGGGGGCAGAATCGAGAACAGGTGGCAGCCGATGTCACAGGCAATGTGATGCTCGCCCAGTTTCTCTTGCGTCAGCGACAATGCCGCAAAAATCGGGCGCTCGGGACAGCCGGTACAGAAGCCTGCCGGGCGAAGCGGCACCACTTCGGCCATGTCTTTGGCAAATTTCTGGAACTTGATGGGTTGTTCTTTGACGACGGGCTTGGGGCGTGACACTTCGGCCACGTCCATGCCGGTGCTGCCCGTGGCGGCGGGTGCGGGGGTGGGCTCGACATCGATGACCGGCAGCAGTTCGGGGCGTTGTGCGGCCAGGAACTTCTGCAGGCCATCACGCATGACCACGGTGCTGTATTCGCCGGCCAGTGGCAGGACATCTTTACCCGACAAGATGGTGTCGATGCCAGCCTGGCGCAGGATCATGTTCAGACCCTGTTCGATGTAGTTGGGCTGGCCTTCTTCAAACAGCAGAACCGCTTTCTTGTCTTTGCAGAACTCGGTGACTTCGTCGTCGATGGTCGGGTAGGTGACGTTCATGACGTACAGCGGGATACGGCTGTTGCCGAAGTTGTCGGCCAGGCCCAGGAACTGAAGGGCGCGCAGTACGCCGTTGTACAGGCCGCCTTGCAGAATGATTCCAAGGTCTTTGATGTCACCGTCAACGAATTCGTTAAGCTTGTTCTCTTTGATGAACTTGACGGCTGCGGGCCAGCGTTCTTTGATCTTTTCGTGTTCGTGAATGTAAGCGGCCGGTGGCAGCACGATACGGGCCAGGTCGCGTTTGGGGTTGGCCATGGCATCGGCCAGGGTGAACGCCGGGCGTTTGTTGTCTTTGGCAATGAAGCGGCCATGGACGTGACAGCCCCGGATGCGCAGCTGCAAAAAGACCGGAGTGTTGCTGGCTTCCGACAATTGGAAGCCATGTTCAACAAAATTGACCATGCTGTCGAGGTTGGGGCGGGGGTCGAGCAGCCACATTTGCGACTTCATGGCGAACGCATGGGTGCGTTCCTGCATGATGGACGAGCCTTCACCGTAGTCTTCGCCGACAATGATCAGGGTGCCGCCGGTAACGCCGCCCGAGGCCAGGTTGGCCAGCGCGTCTGATGCCACGTTGGTGCCCACGGTGGATTTCCAGGTGACGGCCCCGCGAATCGGGTAGTTGACCGATGCGGCCAGTGTGGCGGCAGCCGTGGCTTCCGACGCGCTGGTTTCAAAGTGAACGCCCAGTTCGTCAAGGATTTCCTGGGCATCGGCCAGTACGTCCATGAGGTGGGAAATGGGTGAACCCTGGTAACCGCCAACATAACCGACGCCGGATTGCAACAAACCCTTGGTCACGGCCAGGATGCCCTCGCCGCGGAATTCTTCACCAGCACCGATACGGAGTTGCTGGACTTCTTTTTTAAATGAACGCTCTGCCATGGTAGTCCTTAACTTGAAGGCGCGTTTTGCTCGCGCGCCACACCTTCAAAAAAAACATGAAAATTCATGTATTGGCAATATTTAATAAAAAAAACAGCCGATTGAGTATAAGGGTAAACACTTAGTTGCCTTGACGGTCGGTATGGGCTGTCATACGATTATCCCCTTTTTTTGGTGGTTTCAGCTCATGAACAAGGGTGCCCAAGTGGCTGAAAGCGGTGCCGAAAAGGCCAGGCCGCAAGAGCAGACGCGATTCGTGCACCGTTATCTGGCGTCGGTTCTGGCATTGGCCAGTCACCGTATTTCGGCCGAATTTCATGTGGAAGTTCGCAAGGCAGGCCTTAGTGTTACCGAGTGGCGAATTTTAGGTAGCCTGATGGAAGCCGAGGGTGAAACCGTCGGTGATCTGGCTGAACTGGCCATTACCAAACAGCCCACGCTCAGTAAAGTGTTGCCCCGCCTCGAGGCACAGGGTTATGTCACGCTGGAAACGTCGCGTATCGACCGGCGCCAGACGCTGGTGCGCATCACGCCCAAAGGCACCAAACTGATCAGCGAGCTTTGCGATAAGGCGCTTGCCCACCAGGAAAAGGTGCTGGCGCGCCTAGGGCCGAATTATGCCGACCGCATGGTGGGTTTGCTGCGGGCGATCATTACCGATTGACCGGGTCGTTGGGCAGGTCTGACGGCATGGCCAGTAGCCCCGCCCGGTGTCCGAACTGCGGGGTGTGCCGCACGGTTAACCCTTCGTTTTCCCGTTCCAGAAACAGCGCGGCCAGGCCGTGTTTTTCGGCCATGGCCGGGCCATGTTCCGGGCCCAGGCACAGCAAGGCGGTAGCCCAGGCGTCCGCCATCACGCAGTGGTCATGCAGCACCGTGACGCTGGCCAGGTTGTGCTGCACGGGTTGGCCGGTGCGGGCATCCAGGGTGTGGGCGTAGCGCTTTCCCTGGTATGCAAACCAGCGTTGGTAATCCCCCGAGGTGGCGACGGCCTGGTTGACCAGGTTGATGGGTAATCCGGCTAGGTCGATGTGCAGGCGCCAGGGGTAGCCATCGGGAGCCAGGCCTTGAGCCGCCAGCTCACCCCCCAGTTCAATCAGGTAATGCGGGCAGCCCTGTATGTTCAGAACGCGGGCGATTTCATCGACGCCGAAGCCTTTGGCAATGGATGACAGGTCAAATTGCAGCCCCCCCGGTTGCCACACACCGCGATGCGCGGGGTGCAGGGCCATTTTCTTCCAGCCACTGCGTAACAGGGCGTTGCGTAGCTGCCCGGGATCGGGCGGTGCGGTGCGCGGGCCTGCCGGGCCAAACCCCCACAGGTTGACCAGCTCTTGCAGGGTCGGGTCATAGGCGCCATCGGTCAGCCGGGCGACTTCATAGGCGGCGGTCAGCACCTGCCAGAATTCGGGGTCGACTTGATACCAGCCGGTTCCGGCACGGTTCAGCCGGCTGATGATGCTGTCGTTGTCCCAGGTGCTCATCTGGTCAATGAGGGTGTTCAGGGCTGAGTCGATGGCCGAACGGATGGTTTGGGCGGTATCCGTGCATGCAGCGGGGGCGTTGGCCTTCACCGTCCAGGTGGTACCCATGCTCTGCCCGTGCAGGCGTATCCATTCGAGTCCGTCTGTCATTTCGCGTTGTCTGGTGTGTTGACGTATGGGCGGGGCCAGTTACCTTGTGCGTGACCGGCCACCCTGCGTGTTGGCCGGTGATCCCGTGTGTGATCGGGGTACGCCACAGGCCGCGAATTTACTGGGGCAAGACTTCCAGTGTTGCGGTGTACGACAGGTTACGCGTCTTGGCCTGTTTGACGCTGGTTTTGTCGTCGCTGTGTTCCATGTGAACCCAGTATTGGCCGGCGTGTGGCCAGGTCACTTCAACTTCACCGGCGGCATTGCTCTTGACGATGAGTTCTTCGACGTTGTCGCGGTAACGTTGCGCGCCGCGTACGATCTCGACGTCAATGTCCTTCGCCGGTTTGCCATCCAGCAGGACAACGAATTTAGCTGTTTCACCGTTGTACAGATCGTTCGGGTGGGTGATTGGTTTAAGGCTCAAGCCTTCGCCGGCGGCAGGAATGGCGGTTGGCTTGCCGCGGGTGGCAAATGTTTCAATGCGACTGTGGCGTTGCGTGACGCGCAGGTCTTCGGCGTTCTTCGGCACCTCGGCGTCAAACTTTTCAGGCGATCCCATCCAGCGGCGGTTCTTGCCGTTTTCCTTCCAGAAGGCCGCGATGCCACTGTTGACCAGGGCCAGCTGGTATGTGCCGGGGGTGGTCAGCTCAACATCGAACCCGCTGCGCATTTGACCCTTGAACATGTTTTGGGCCGTTACGGGCTTGCCCTCAGGTCCGGTGATCACCAGGCTGTCCAGTTGCAGCGGACGGTAATTGACATGAAACTTGTCATTGCTGACGGCCGCATCCACGGTGATCCAGCTGTTGTCACCGGACAGGACTGTCGATGACGGCAGCATCCAGAAATCATGGGCTCCAGCCAGTTGGGGGGCCATCAGGCCGGCGCTGATCATGGAAAGGGCGAGCAGTTTTTTCATGGGTGGGTCCTTTAAGGGCGATGCTTCACGAATGAGGCCAGAGCACTCAGGGCCCGGGCCGGTTTAGCGATGAACAGTTCAACGGTGGGATGGTCGGCACGCGTGCCGTCGGTGGTACACGTTTGCCAATGTTCTGCACATTTCAGGGTTTGGCGGTGAGTTTGACCTTGCCCAGCTCGTGCTGGCCGGCTGTTTCTTCCGTTTTGGCTGTGGCCGGCGGCCAGTCCAGCGGGAGGCGTACCAGTTCACGACCGCCTTTTTCCCGGGACGCTTCCACCACGATGTCGTAGCGACCCGCCGGCAGGTCCTTCAGTGCCGCTGAGGTCGAGGCAACATTGATGGTATGGGTGCCCACGGGTCGCGTTGCTCCGGTCACGGCATCCGCCGGGGCCTCCTGGTTCCTGCCACTGACCCGCCACCATTGGCGCAGGTCTTTCAGCCATTTTTTGCCTTCACCATCGGCTTTCTTGTTTTCGTACCAGACCGCCAGGTCGCGTACCACCTTCCGGTTGTCGCCTTCAAGCCAGACGGCGACGTAGGGGCGGTGGTATTCGGCAGTGTCAATTTTCGGGATCGTGATGTCGATGGTGAGATCGGCGGCAAGGCTGTGTCCACCCATCAGCGAGGTGAGCACTACAGCGGCGGTGGCGGATGTTTTAAACGGTGTCGGCATGGCGAGTCAGAGAAAGGTGTTGGCAGTTCGTTAAAAACGGTGGGGTCAGACGGGTGTTCTAAAGCGGGTCGGTTTTGAGCGGACCTGGTGCGCCGGTGCACAGGTATGGCTGTACTCCAAAGGTGCTTGTTTGCCTCCGGTCATCTGATCCGCGTTCATCAGTGCACCAGTAGCAGCATGATCAGGAGCGGGATCACAAGGCCTGACCCGGTCAGCGGCCAGGTCATGGGCCGGTTCTTGCCATGGATTTTCAGCAGGAACAGACC
>JAAYID010000125.1 GCA_012744285.1 Alcaligenaceae bacterium | reverse complement strand
GGCCACCACCGAGGCCCTCAAGGCACGGGACATGGCGCTGGCCCAGTTGCAACAGAAAGAAGCACAACTGGCCACACTAACACGCGAAAAAGCCGAATTTGACACCCTGCTGGCCAAAGAAACCAAAGCCCTGCAAGACAAGATCAGCCAACACGAAGCCACCCTGAAATCCAGAGACACGATCATTGTCAAATTGACGAACGAACGTGATCAGGCACTGAAACAGCATGCGAACCAGACCGAACGCATGCAGCAACTGGAATCCGAAAACGCCCAAGCCCATCACCGTCATCAAGTGATGCAAGACGAACTGGCCAAGGCCGAAGTACAAATCGAACTGATCAAAGACCTGCTGCTGCGCGAACAAGGGCTTTAAACCATCATGTTTAACGCACTCCGACGCTTCTTCAACCAACGACTGGGTTCCGCAAAAAACAGGGCCAACGCCGTTGATGCACCTGATTCAGTCAACGACCTGGAAGGCCCGGCGGCGGCAGCGGCCACGCAAGATCTTGCCATGTTGGATGCCGTACACGAACCTGTAACAGCCGAACGCGCCGATCAGGTTGTTCCCTTCGATGAAAACCTGCTGGAACGCTGTCGCATCCTGTGGCAACAGGGTGACTGGGAAGGCCTGAAATTCCTGGATCGCGACATGCTGCAGCATCACCCTGACCGACCCCGGCTGGCGCTATTGGCTGCCGCGGCCCATCAGCAGACCGGCAGCATGGACGAAGCCCGTACCTGGTTGCGTCTGGCGCGCGACTGGGGTTGCAGTAAACAACTGATCAGCCAGATCATGATTTCAGGTGTGTACAACACACTGGCGCGCGCCTCGGTGGCGTTTGGGCAAATGGAACGCGCCCAGTTGCATTTTGAAGGCGCCATGCGGTGCGCCGTGCCCAAAGGCAATGTGGCCCAACTGACACAGGCACGCATTGCAACCCAGTTGCCTGGCCTGGGCATCCCGGCCCTGGCTGCACCACAAAATACACCTGCGGCACAAACGGCTGAAGCCTCTGCCGAAACAACGGATACACCGGAAGAAAGACAGGCAACGGCCTCGGCCCAGCCAACCTAGTTGAAAAGACTCACCATCGGTGCTTTCCACCCTGGTTGTTTTCATCACAAATGGGTGTTTTTCAGAGCACCTTTCCCATAAGGTTAAAGGATAGTTGCGCCAATGGGGCGCGGCACCTTTCATGCGGGACGCTTCGATGGGACAAATAGATGCAAGTTATCGCTTGTTGTTCAGTTCACCGGCCTTGATGCAGGCGCTGCTCGCCACGCCCTGGCTGGCACCGTTGACCCAGGCGTTTGACCTGTCATCGTTAAAGCCGGTGAGCAATGATCTGCTGTCGTCCCGGTTACGCCAGCGCCGGGCCGATCTGGTGTGGCAGGTCAAGCGCACTGACGGTACGTTGGTCTACGCCTTGATCTTGCTGGAGCACCAGTCGCGAGTGGACACCCACATGGCACTGCGTGTGTCCACCTATTGTCACCTGCTGATGGAGGACATACTGCGTCGCCGAGCCGCTTCGAAAGGACTCATGCCCGCGTTGTTCCCGGTGGTGTTGTACAGCGGGGTGCGGCGCTGGTCTGCGCCTGTGCAGCTGCGTGCGTTAATCGATGCGGTACCGGCGCCGCTTGAGCGCTTTCAGCCGGCGATGGAATACGTACTGGTCGATGAAGGTGCGCTGGTGGGACGTCATGCGGAGGGTACAAACCGCACAGATGCAGGCCAACAACCGGGTTCTGGACACACCCTCGGTGATGCGACCGCACTGCTGCCCAGCAATCTGGCCCACATTTTGTTCCGGTTGGAGCACAATAAGGGAGTCGATGATGTGGTCGCATTATTGAAAAGGCTGGCACAACTGACGGCGGGTCCGGAATACGAGGAACTGCAGCGTGCGTTTGCAGCGTGGGTGCGTTACGTGTTGTGGCCCCGTGTCGTGCCCGAAGGGCGCAAGGTGGCCAACTTACCGGAAACAAATTTAGTGGAGATCGCAACAATGATGAAAGACCAATCCAGATCATGGGAACATCAATGGCTGCAACAAGGCTTGCAACAAGGACTTCAACGAGGTGTTAAGCAAGGCAAACGCGAGGGCGATTATCCCCCATTTCGAAAGGCGGCGCCAGAGGAAGTTCATGTCGTAAACGCCGTGGCAGGTCGTCGCGAAGCGAACCCCGTATCTCTCGCAGGCAAGAGCGCAGATAAACGACGATATTCGGGAGTGCGAATGCACGACGTCGAATTTTCCGGTCTTAAGCAGCCGGCAGATGCCGAGATAAGCCCGAAAAGCCTTATCCGGGCGCTTTGAATTCATCGGGAGCTCTGTGTGTTCGATGCCGGATTCTTCGAGCGCCGGCACAAACGCGCCGCCGTTTGAAGCGACGGTGACTTCATGCCCCCGACGCCGAAGCTCCTTTGACAGCTCGACAATATGCGTTTCCGCGCCGCCGATGTCAAGGGCCATGGTAGCCATCAATATTTTCATATCAATATAAAAAACACATTCGGGGGAAGGCGCTTCCCCCGATTCTTTATTCGGTTGCCGGCTCGGTGCGGACGAATTTTCCGTCGCGGAAAAGCCCCTCGAGAGTCCGGCCGCTCGGCCAGGAGTAAATTCCCCAGCCGTTCATAACGTCGTCGACGAAAGAGCCTATAAAGGATTCGCCGTTTGCCCAGGTGTAAGTTCCGCTACCGCTTCGGCGGTCGTTTTTGAAGTCGCCCTGATACTGATCGCCGTTCGAGTAGAAATAAGCTCCGATGCCGTTCTTCATGTCGGCGGTGTAGTCGCCTTCGTAATAGGAGCCGTCCGCCCAGACGAATTTGCCTTTGCCGTCCTTCTGGTCGTCCTTATAATAGCCGAAGTAGATGGAGCCGTCCGCCCAGGTGTAGGTTCCGTAGCCGTCGCGGCGGCCGTCTTTTAATTCGCCTTCGTATTCGTCTCCGTTGGCATAGCGGAAGATTCCGGTGCCGGTGATGGCGTCATCTTCAAAGCTGCCGTGATAAACGTCGCCGGAGGCAAAAGTCATCGTTCCCTCGCCCTGACGCATGAATTTCTGGAGCTGTCCTTCGTATATATCGCCGTTGTCATAAGTGACGACGGACTTCTCCATATCGACTTCGGCGGTCGATCCGTCGGAAAAATACAGCTTGCCCGTCAGCGGGTTGCCGCTGTCGTCGACCGTGCCGAAAAATTTAATGTTGTTGCCGTCGGTCAGGGTGACTTTGGTATAGCGGATACCGGAAATGTATATTGCGCCGAATACCACCGCAACGGCGATGATAACCAGCGCCAGGGTGATCACGATTACCGGGCCCGTCACCCGTCTGCGCTTTTTTTTGCGTCCGTCTTCGTTTTTATAATCCATGTCAGTGTATATAATCCAATCAAAACAGTATAGCTCGATATCAGCGATAAATCAATTATTTTCGGGGGCTTGCGCTTTATCGGTTCACCGGAACATATTCGTCAGCATTTCCGACAGCGCCGGAACGATATAGAAGGAAAGGAAAGCGATGCCGAGCAGAATGGCGATCGAGACCAGCGCCCAGATTATGGTTCTGCCGCCGCCGGTGTAAGTCATCTCCGCCCGGGGCTGCATATCATGCGGGATATAAAATCGGGTCGATGCGTCTATTTTCCTCGGAGGCGTCTTCTCCCCCTTCTTCGGGAGCGGCGGGGGATAGGGG
>JAAYID010000124.1 GCA_012744285.1 Alcaligenaceae bacterium | reverse complement strand
GTTTTGGCGGGGTCGACTACCTGGTCAATCTGGCCTGCAGCTACGTTGACAACGGTATCGAAGCGACGCGCGACGACTGGCATCAAAGCTATGACGTTAATGTCGTTGGTGCCGTCATGATGATGAAAGCCTGCCGTCCGCACATGATCCAGCGCGGCGGTGGTGCCATCGTTAATTTCAGCAGCATCAGTGCCAAGGTCGCCCAGATCGGGCGTTGGCTGTACCCCGTGACCAAGGCGGCCATTACCCAGCTCACCCGCAATATGGCGATGGACCTGGCACCTGATCATATTCGTGTCAATTCGGTATCGCCGGGCTGGACCTGGTCTCGCATCATGAACGAGCTGACCGGCGGCGACCGTGCCAAGACCGATCGCGTGGCCGCGCCGTATCACTTGCTCGGTCGTGTCGGCGACCCCGCCGAGGTTGCCGCGGGCGTGGTGTTTTTGTGCTCACCCGGGGCATCATTCATTACGGGTACTGACCTGGCTATTGATGGTGGTTACAGTGCCATGGGCCCGGAACAAGCCGTTCCCGCCATTCCTCGTCTTTGTGAATAAACCGGAGTACAGCCATGAAAATTGCAATTATTGGTGCCGGTTTCGCCGGCCTGTCGTCAGCCAAGGTTCTGACCCAGTTTGGTCATGATGTTACTGTTTTTGAAAAGGCCCCTGATGTTGGCGGCGTCTGGAGTGTGACCCGACGTTATCCCGGTCTTAAAACCCAGAACAATAAAGATACCTATTTTCTGTCAGATTTTCCGATGCCCGCCGAATACCCCGAGTGGCCCAGCGGCGAGCAGGTACAGCGTTATCTGGCGGCGTTTGCAAAGCACTTTGATCTTGACCGACGTATCAACCTCAACACCGAGGTACTGAGTGCCGATCAGGACGGTGACAAGGGCTGGCGGATCAAGACACGAAACGTCAAAACCGGTGCCGAAACCGAACATCATTTTGATAATCTGGTGGTGGCCAACGGCATTTTCTCCGAGCCTTTCATTCCGCCTTATCCCGGTCGTGAGGAGTTTGTTGCAGCGGGAGGTCAATTGATGGCTACCTCTGATTTTCATAACCTTGAAGACGCACGCGGAAAGAATGTACTCGTCGTGGGCTATGGCAAGTCGTCATGCGACGTTGCTGCGGTTATCGGAGAAGTGGCTGCGTCGACCAAAGTGATTGCGCGCGAGTTGTTGTGGAAAATGCCGCGCAAGCTGCTTAACGTTTTGAATTATAAGTTCTTGATGTTGACGCGCATGGGTGAGGCTTTGTTCCCTTGGATCGAATTGAAAGGGTTTGAAAAGTTTTTGCATGGTGCCGGTAGCGGTGTTCGCGACGGCATGCTTGCATCGGTGCAGAAAATCGCCACGCGTCAGCTCAAGCTTGATAAGCTCGGTCTGATTCCCGAAGGCACTTTTGAACGTATCGCACGCAGTACGGTGAGCTTGGCAACCGATGAGCTGTACGATCAGGTGGCCCGAGGAACCACCGAGGTGGCCCGCGAGTGCGAAATTACCTCATTAGGCGCGCGCGATGGCAAGCCTGTCGCAACGCTTAGCGATGGCCGTACTGTTCCTGCCGATATGGTGATTTGTGGTACTGGATTCAAGCAGGTTGTACCGTTTTTCTCTGAACAGTTGCAAGCCCAGCTGACCGATGATCGTGGAAACTTTGAATTGTATCGTCAGGTTAAGCCGATTTCAGTTCCAAAGTTACATTTTTGCGGCTATAACTCGTCGTTTTACAGCCCTCTGAGTGCAGAAGCGGCCGCCTTGTGGATTGCTGCAGATCTTATGGGTGCTATTGATTTGCCGCCGCCAGATCAGCGTCGCGTGATGGTTCAGCGTCGTTTACGCTGGATGGAAGAGCGTACCGAAGGCAAACACGCCCGCGGTACCAATATTATTCCGTTCTCGATGCACAACATTGACGAAATCTTGAATGAAATCGGTTACAACGTCAGTGCCTTCAAGCGCTTCAAGCAGTGGCTGACGCCTGTTGATGCACGAGATTACCGCGTCATAACCCACAAACTGCTGGAACGCCAGAAGCAAATGCAGGCTAGCCCCGCAAGGTTTGTGAAGGCAGCTCATTGAACTGCTTCCGATAGGCCTGGGTGAAATGACCCAGGTGGCCGAACCCCCATTCAAGGGCTACCTGGGTCACATTGACCGTACTGCCCGCTTGCCGGGCTGTTAAAAGTGCATCACGTACTTTCTGAAGCCGCACAAGCCGGACATAACCCATGGGGCTGACGCCCCGATGTTCCTGGAACCCTTTGTACAAGCTGCGAGTGCTGATGTGTGCATATTGTGCGAGGTCTTGCACTGTGATGGGCTTGTGGCAATTGGCGTGAATATAGTCTTCGGCTCGGCGAATGTAGGGCAGTTCGGGTGTGGGTGTCGGGTTGGCCAGTGCTTCAGAGTAATTGTTGGGGTGACGGGTGAGGAGTGTGGTAGCCAGTAGTTGTTCGATTTGGCTGGTGACCATGCTGTGCTGGTTAGCGCCGGTGATGAACTGGCTGGTGGTCAGGAAGGCAATAAGCTGACGCCAGGCCAGCCCCCCTTCCTTGTTAAGATCCATGGCAAGCTGGAATTCGATGGGGCGGGGTAGGGCATGCCCTAGATAAGCTCCGCAGACAGATTCCAGAGCTTGACGCTGAAGTTTGATGATGAGTTTGTCGCAGATGCCCTGCCATTGCATGTGTACTGGTAAAGAAGGTGTCAGGACTGACGCCATGTTGGGGTTGCCGATAACAGTGTCGTTGCCACAGCGTATTTCGGCCTGTCCGGCCAAGGGGATTTGAACCAGCAGGAAGTCATCGAGGGTTTCGGGTTCGATGCAGACATTTGCGCCGTAGCGCAGCCGGTTAATCGATGCCGTACCCAGTGCGAGATGATCCATGTCGGCGTCAAGTTTTTGACGCTGGCCTTTTACGCCAAGGCGGTGCGGCTTGAAGATGCGCGCAACAGTGTCGCGAGTTTCTTCCAGGTCACTGGATTGAAAAAGGCGATACGTCGCCAGTTTTCCGACCAGTTCTGGTTCCGTGGGGAAGATGTCCATGAGGGTCTCCGCAGAATTCAGGGCGAGCCGAGGAAGTTCATGCGTTGGAGTTAGTGGAACAGGGTAATGAAATCTGGGCTTGAGTCATCAGGTCATTGATTTTAAAGCGTCTCTGCTTGCATGACACTTAGGGCTAACACCGCTTTTGTAGGTATTTTTGCGTACGGTTTTTTAGGGGCTTGTCGGTGCTGTTCACGTTATCTCGTCTGCGCCTTGGTATGGAAACAGTCTCACGCACCGTATTGTTGCGGTGCCGCACAAAATAGGTGCAATCCCTAAGTGTCTCTTGCTTGAATGTGGTGCACAATACGTTCCATGCAGGTGAGGAGACAAAGCTCTGCATGGGCAAAAAACTAAACCGGCACAGTCGGTAATAACAATACTTGTCGCTTACGGCAAGACGCGGTACCCATAAAAACAAAAACTGCAAGAAGGCCAGCATCGTTGCTGGCCTTCTTGCGTTTCGGTGCCGTCTGTGGCGCTATCCCGGTGAATTCGCCGGTGTCGAAGGCGTCGCTGCCGTCTGATCAGACCCATCCCATCCAGTCAGGTCGGTCAGGCGATGTCTTGCGGGCGCATTTATTTTTTCAGCAAAGCCTGTACGGCACCACTGCCACCGTTTTGTTCGCTGCATTCGGTATAGGCAAGAATGGCGTCAAATTGCGCCAGCCATCGTCTGACAACTTCTTTAAGCACCGGGGTACCGTCTTTTGATCCATACCCTTTGCCATGAACCACCCGTATGCATTTCACGCCGTGAGTCAGGCACGATTGCAAAAACTGGTCGAGCCGTTCACGTGCCTGTTCCAGTGTTGCGCCATGCAGATCAAGGCTGGCCTCAACGGGCCATTTATCGCGTTTGAGGTTTTTGATGACGTCGGGGCCAAGACCGGGTTTCAGGTAGCTTTCCGGGTCGGTGCTGGCAGGGGCCGGGGTAAAAAGGTCGGAGACTGCTGGCCGTTGATCCGGATCAGCCCCTTGCGCCGCCGCGCGGCGACTGCGCAAAATGGCGTTTGCCGCCATTGGAACGGGCGGCAAAACAGCCCGCCGCGTGTCTTTCAAAGGCTGTACGTAGCGCATGGTTTGGCGGAACAGCGTCTGGTCGTGGAGTGATAGGGGTTGTTCGCGCACGGCAGGCAACCCGGTGGCTGTTTTTGCCTGCCGGGAGCCTGCCGTGTTCAGACGGGCCTTGTTTTGCGTAGTTTGGGCGACGTTTTCTGAAACAGCGTGGGCGGCCGATTCTGCAGCAAGTTTGCGCAGTTTTTTAAGGTCGGCCAGCCCGGGCTTATTCGCCACTGTTCTCCAGCCAGCGCTGGGCGTCAAGGGCAGCCATACAGCCGGTGCCGGCACTGGTAATGGCCTGGCGATACACATGGTCTTGCACGTCGCCGGCGGCAAAGACGCCTGGCACAGAGGTTTGCGTGGCCATGCCGTTACGGCCGCCCTCAGTGGTGATGTAGCCGTTTTCCATATCCAGTTGCCCGGCAAAGATGTCGGTATTGGGCTTGTGGCCAATGGCAATGAACGCACCTGTCACGGCCAGGTCTTCACGCTGACCCGTCTGATTGTTGCGGATCCGGACGCCGGTCACGCCGCTGTTGTCACCCAGCACTTCATCCAGTTCGCAGAATAATTTCAGGCGCATATTGCCGTTGTTGACCTTGTCCATCATTTTGTCGATCAGGATGGGTTCAGCGCGGAACTTGTCACGGCGATGAATCACGGTTACGGTCTTGCAAATGTTTGACAGGTAAAGCGCTTCTTCGACGGCGGTATTGCCGCCGCCTACCACCACAACGTCCTGGTTCTTGTAAAAGAACCCATCGCAGGTGGCGCAGCCCGAAACACCGCGCCCCATGAAGGCCTGTTCTGAGGGCAGCCCCAGGTATTGGGCCGACGCGCCCGTGGCGATGATCAGTGCGTCACAGGTGTACACCTCGCCGGAGTCGCCATTCAGGGTGAAAGGCCGCTTTGAAAGATCGACACTGGCGATGTGGTCATAAATGAATTCGGTGTTGAAGCGTTCGGCGTGTGCCTGGAAGCGCTGCATCAGGTCGGGGCCCTGGACCCCTTGTGCATCGGCGGGCCAGTTGTCGACGTCGGTCGTTGTCATGAGCTGGCCTCCTTGCTCAAGGCCTGTGATCAAGACCGGGTCAAGGTTGGCGCGTGCGGCATAAACGGCCGCCGAGTACCCCGCAGGGCCGGAACCGAGAATCATTACTTTGGCGTGTTTTGCAATCGTCATCGCTGTTCATCCGAAATTAGTATGCGGCCAATTATAATGAGTCCATGGCTCGAATATCTGCAGCTCCCAACCGGTCTTCACGCAATGTGCGCAACGGCCCGTCTCCTTTGCAAACCCGTATTGCGGGCTTGCTGCGCGAGGCGCGCTGGATCCTGTTCGCGGCCCTGGCGGCCTGGCTTGTTCTGGTGCTGGCCACCTGGTCAGCAACCGACCCGGCCTGGTCCCAGGCGGTGCCTTCAATGGTCACGCTCAACAAGGGCGGTACCCTGGGGGCGTACGTTGCCGATTTGCTGTTGTTCCTGTTTGGTTACTCAGCCTGGCTCTGGGTAGTTTTACTGGCATATCGCGTGGCGGTCGGGTTTTATCGTCTGACCGGCTCTAACGTGCCGGATGACAGCAATGACCCTTTGCCTCGCGTGCGCTGGGAGGTCGGTATTGGTTTTGCCCTGATGTTCATGGGTTTGATGGGTACCGAGGCGATGCAGCTTACTCAAAGCTGGTCGTTTTTGCCGGCGGGTGCCGGAGGTGAACTGGGCAAATTGCTGGCGCGCGGGTTGTCGTATTCGCTGGGGGCAACGGGTAGTGCCTTGTTTTTACTGGTGCTGGTTGCTGTAGGCTCAAGCCTGTTCTTCCGTTTTTCCTGGCTCACGGTGTCCGAGCGTATCGGTTTTCACTTCGAGCGTGTCGCCTTGTTCTTCTGGCGGCTTAAACTGGCTCACGACGATCGGCGTGTCGGGCAGGTAAAAAAAGCCGAGCGTAAAGAAACCGTTCAAGCCAGGCAAGAGCAATTGGTCCACGACCAACCGGTTCGCATTGAACCGGCCATCACCACGGTGCCCAAGTCGGTTCGCGCTGAAAAAGAAAAACAGAAAGTGCTGTTTTCACCGGCGCCCGATCCGAACGCTTCCGGCGATTTGCCTGAAATCAGCTTGCTTGATCCAGTAACAGAATTGCCCGAGTCCGTTTCGCCTGAAACGATCGAATTCACGTCGCGCCTGATTGAAAAGAAACTGTCTGACTTTGGGGTCAGTGTCACGGTGGTTTCCGCCCAGGCCGGGCCGGTTATTACCCGTTACGAAATCGAACCGGCCACCGGGGTCAAAGGCAGCCAGATTGTCAATCTGGCCAAAGACCTCGCCCGGGCGCTCAGTCT
>JAAYID010000123.1 GCA_012744285.1 Alcaligenaceae bacterium | reverse complement strand
GCTGTCGGGTGGCGGCGCGAGGGGGCAAGGGCGCGGTGTTCGAGCGGGCGTTGTCGAGCCGCCGGGGGCGGGTCGATCCGCGAGTTCAGCGCCCGCCTCGCGGCGGTACCCGACAGCGGGAAGCCCCGCAGGGGCCGTGCACGTGCCCGCAGGCCCATACCTCCTGCACCGGCTTTGCGCAGACTGTCACGTATTGAATTGCTGAGTGGCCACACAACAAACCAAAACCTGCCGTTCCTGTCAACGGTATTTCAATTTTCACCACCCGTGGTATTTAATTTCTCCACACGATCCGCCCCGCAACCTGATACGTTCCTGCACGACCCATCCCACCATGACCCTTTGATCCATTCGCATCGTTGCGAATAGCTGCACATCGGTCCCTTGCCTACACTGACTTCCTGACTTATAGCCGTTTGCCGCTTCAGGAAGCCCCCACCTACATCGCCGACCTCATTCCCAAAGCCCCGGGTTTGGTGGCACACTATCTGCCACAGTTGAAATATTTACTGATCGCACAGAACCAGTACACTGACGAAACGCTGACCGCCATGCACAACCTGGTAGCCGCCATCATTCGGGTTGAACACCCGGCCAGCCGCCAGACCTTGTGAAGGTAGCCGCGTATTCTATGGCCAAATGAACGATTTAAAAGAATCATAAACACGATGTACCACGCAATGCTTGATGCCCTGAATCGGGCAAGTTCCATTCAGCTTTATCATCTTACAAACATTATTGAGCGCCTGATGTCCGACCCATCGCGCATCATGCAGGCTCGACTTGCGTTGCGCCTGGGGCTTGAAGTGCGCTTTGTCGACTGGGCAGCACCAGGTGTTGAACTTCAGTTTCGTCGGGGAACGGTCGTTGTCATGAAAGACAAGCAGGTGGGCATCAAAGACATGTCAACAGGGCAAGTCTGGATGTTGCCTTATGCGGCTGTTGAGCTTCCTGAAGGGGCAACGCCCCACGCACCCGAACCCGAGCTCAAGGTAAAGCGGCCGGGTCGCGATGATTTTTGTAAAGGTGATCGCGTCAGCTTCGAGGATCGTCATTTGCAAACCTGTATTGGAACCATTGTACGCATCAACCAGAAAACGGCCAGCATCGAGGCCGATGACGGCCGGGGCTGGCGAGTTTCTTTTGGGCTGTTGCGTCATGTTGTTGATCTTTGATCGACTGAATTTTGGTCGTCTTGTTAAACCATGACCCTTTGATCCATTCGCACCGTTGCGCATGGCGATTTTTTCGAACTACGTGTGATCAGTTTGACCAAGGGTTGAAGATATCGATGGGCAGACCTGCGAAATCCTTGGCGTTGCGTGTGACCAATACCAGATCGTGTTCCAGTGCGGTGGCGGCCAGCAAGCTATCGATGGCGGGGAGAGGCCGACCCGCTGTGGCGACCAAACGTCCCCAGCGATCAGCCACGGCGGCATCGACCGGCAGCACACGGCCGGTAAAGAAGGTTGGCAAGTCCGTCTCCATCCAATCAAGCAATGTCTGGCGGCGCGCTTCATCGCTGACGCCTTCAAGGCCTTTGCGGATTTCACCCAACGTCAGCACTGACAGGTGCAGGGTGGACGCTGGTCGCTGCGAGAACCAGGCGACAACGCCGGGGTCGGGTGCCTTGCGGCGCAATTCAGACAGCACGTTGGTGTCGATCAGGTAGCTCAAAAAGCCACCTCCCGGGTCAGGCTGCGGTCGCGCTCAAATGCAATGTCGTTCGCTTCATAGAGCGGCGAGCGCCGCATGAAATCGACCAGCGAGCCTTGTGACTGCGACAAGCGATCAAAGGTCTCGCGCGAAATCACGACGGCCACCGATTTTCCATGCAGGGTGATGTCTTGGGGTTGGTCTTGTGCGCGCTTGACCACTTCCGACATTCGCGCCTTCGCTTCTTGCATCTGCCAAGTTTGCATTGGGAACTCCTGATCTGACTAGACTAGTCAGATTTTAGTGAGTGATGCCCCTTATTTCAAGGCGCTTGCCTGGAAAGGCTTTTTCATCTTGCAAACATTATTGAGCGCCTGATGTCCGACCCATCGCGCATTATGCAGGCGCGACTTGCGTTGCGCCTGGGGCTTGAAGTGCGCTTTGTCGATTGGGCAGCGCCTGGCGTCGAGCTTCCTGAAGGGGCAACGTCTCACGCACCCGAACCCGAGCTCAAGGTAAAGCGGGCGGGTCGCGATGATTTTTGTAAAGGTGATCGTGTCAGCTTCGAGGATCGTCATTTGCAAACCTGCATTGGAACCATTGTACGCAGCAACCGCCACCCGACCCGACCAAGCCCGCTTGGTCAGCAAGCTGGAATTGGCTAAACTATTGAAATATTGGGGCTATAGCGTTAACCAGCGGTTTCAGCTGATGCTGGTCATTGATGCGTTATTGACCTTGCCCGAACCGCTGGAAGACGCCTTTTACAACGCCGCCCAGCATATCGAGGATGAACACACCATGGAACGACTCAACAGCTTTCAACGCGT
>JAAYID010000122.1 GCA_012744285.1 Alcaligenaceae bacterium | reverse complement strand
AGCCCGCAGCATCGGCCTGGGCAAGAAAGGTTGCATTCAAGGATTCGTTGGCCAGGAAGAACGGCACATTCATGCGTGAGCGTACCGAAGGATGCACCCGGTTCTGATAGAAACCCGAGGCATCGATGTAGTCATACAGTGCACTGGCTTTGCGAATGTTCTCTTGCTCGATAGCCGCGACCCCGCCTTTACCCAACAACCACTTGAATACCAGCCCAGCGATGTAAATGGCGTAGGTGGGCGGTGTGTTGTACATGGAATCGTTGGCCAGCACATTGGTGAAGTCAAACGCCGACGGACAAATGGGCAACGCATGGCCGACCAGATCACGCCGGATGATCACCAGGGTAACGCCGGCCGGACCCGCGTTCTTCTGGGCGCCGGCATACACCACCGCAGCTTTTGAAAAATCAATCGGACGCGACAGGATGTGCGACGAGGCGTCAACCACCAGAGGCACACCGGGTGCGCCCAGCGCCGCCAGGTCGGGCCACTGCACAAACTCGACCCCGCCAATGGTTTCATTGCTGCACAGATGCACATACGCTGCATCAGACCGCAGCTGCCACTGCTCGGGCGCAGGAAACCAGGTGAGCGGCGGCTGCACCACGCCATCAATCACCGTTTCGCCAGCGCTGGAGGCGGCGACAGCCGCATCACCGTAGCGACGCGCTTCTTTGGCCGACTTGTCGGACCAGCTTCCTGAAACAACATAATCGGCCTTCCCGGAACCCTTCCGGCCGATAAGGTTCATGGGCAAAATGGCATTTTCGCCAGTTGCCCCGCCCTGCATGAACAAGACGGCGTAATCGTCGGGAATCGCCAGCAGTGTACGCAAATCGGCCTCGGCCTCATCGCGGATTTTCATGAACTCTTTGCCGCGATGGCTCATCTCCATGACCGACATGCCACTGCCCTGCCAATCGGTCATTTCAGCGGCAGCGTGTTCTAGCACCTGCAACGGCATGGCCGACGGGCCTGCCGAAAAATTCCATGGCCTCATTCGTGTGACTCGCCCTTGTCTGTGTCAGTATCATTATCAACCCCGGCGTCGGCATCAGTGACCCCATCGCCAACAACCCCATCACCCGATGCATCAGGGTCTGAACCATCGGCACCGGCGTCATCACCCTCTTCATCATCGGCATCACTTTCAACAACACGACGAACGCCCGAAAGATAGCTGTCTTGATCAATATTGATGAGGGTGACGCCTTGTGTGGCACGACCCATTTCACGAATTTCGGAAACGCGGGTGCGCACCAGAACACCGGCCGAGGTAATCAGCATGATTTCATCCGCCGGATTCACCAGCACCGCGCCAACCACCTTGCCATTACGTGTACTGGTCTGGATGGCAATCATGCCCTTGGTGCCGCGACCATGGCGGGTATATTCAATAATGGATGTACGTTTGCCATAGCCGTTTTCAGTGGCTGTCAGTACGCTTTGAGACTCGTCACCCGCCACAATGAGCGAAATGACTGACTGCCCCTCTTCCAGCATCATGCCACGCACACCGCGTGCGGTACGACCCATGGGCCGGACATCATTCTCGTCGAAACGCACGGCCTTGCCGGCATCAGAGAACAGCATGATGTCGTGCTTGCCATCGGTAAGATCGGCACCGATCAGGAAGTCACCTTCGTCGAGTGCTACGGCAATAATGCCGGCCTTGCGGGGGTTGGAGAAATCGGACAACGGTGTTTTCTTGACCGTACCGCGTGACGTAGCCATGAACACGTAATGGTCATCGCTGAATTCTTTGACGGCCAGTACCACCGTGATTTTCTCGCCATCAACCAGCGGGAACATGTTCACGATGGGGCGACCACGCGAGTTACGCGAACCCTGCGGAACTTCCCAGACTTTCAGCCAATAGACGCGGCCATGGTCAGAGAAGCACAACAGGTAGTCGTGCGTATTGGCAATGAACAACTGGTCGACCCAGTCGTTTTCTTTCATGGCGGTTGCCTGCTTGCCCCGGCCCCCGCGCTTTTGCGCCCGATACTCTGACAAAGGCTGGCTTTTTATATAACCGGTTTGCGACAGCGTGACCACCATATCCATGGGCGTGATCAGGTCTTCGGTATCCAGT
>JAAYID010000121.1 GCA_012744285.1 Alcaligenaceae bacterium | reverse complement strand
TTACCGATGAGGGCACGGCCAATGGCCAGCATTTGCTGTTCACCGCCTGACAGCTGGTTGCCCATATTGCGTCGGCGTTCGGCCAGTCGCGGGAACAGTTCGTAGACACGATCAAGATCCCATTCGCCGGGCCGCTGTGCCACACGCAAGTTTTCGTGAACACTGAGCGAGGGGAAAATTTCACGCTCCTGAGGCACCAGCCCCAACCCTGCAATAGCACGCTCATGACTGGGCACCCGGGTGATGTCGTTGCCCAGGTAGTTCATGACGCCCGAGTGCTGGGTAGTCAACCCCAGCAATGTCGTCAGCAGCGTTGTTTTACCCACGCCGTTACGACCCAGCACACTGACCGCCTCGCCCTCGGATAACGACAGCGACACCCCCTCGATAACAACGGTTTCGCCATAGCCCGACACCAGGCGATCAATCTTCAACAACTCAGCCATGATGGCGTTCTCCGAGATAGACGGCACGCACGCGTGGATCAGCGCGTACCTCTTTGACGGTACCTTCGACCAGCACGGCGCCTTCCACCAGCACCGTAATGCGCTGGGCAAACCGGAACACCAGGTCCATGTCGTGCTCGATGACCAGCACCGCCACGTCTTGCGGCAAACGTTCCAGCAAGTCAAACAGCCTGGCGCCTGCGGTGGACGGCACGCCGGCCACCGGTTCATCAAGCAACAACACCGAAGGCTTGAGTGCCAGTGCCAGCGCAATTTCAATCAGGCGCCGCTGCCCGTAGGCCAGATCGGAAATGACCCGGTCGGCCAGCTCAAGCAACCCCAGCGAGTGCAACAGGGCCGCCGCTTCATCCATTAATTCGGGCGACTGCGTGATGCTGCTGAACAGCAGCCCGTCACGACCTTCCCGGGCAGAAATCGCCAGTCCGATGTTTTCAGCCACCGTCAGGCGATTGAACAGGGAATTGATCTGAAACGTACGTGCCAGACCCCGCTTCACCCGCTTTTCGGGTGACAGATCGGTGATATCGGTACCGTTGAGCAACACCCGCCCCTTGGACGGAGCAATCAGGCCAGTGATCTGGTGAACCAGGGTGCTTTTGCCAGCCCCGTTGGGGCCAATGAGGGCATGACGCACCCCTTTTTCAAGTTTCAGGCTGACGTCTTGCGTGACCTTGAGCTGGCCAAACTGTTTGCACAGCCCTTGCAATTCAAGTGCCGCAGTCATTTTTGCCCCCGTTTGGCGGACAAGCGCGCCACAAAACCCGCCAGCCCGTCAGGCGCGTAACGAACGATAAGAATCAATACCACGCCCAGCACCGCCAGCCAGTTGGTCGGGTCAATCGCAGCCGCACGGTCAGACAACACCACAAACAAAATGGCACCGAACAGTGCACCGTACAAACGACCGGTTCCACCCAAGGCCAGCATGACCACCACATTGGCAGACAAGGTAAAGGCCAGGGAATCAAGGCCCACAATGCGATTGATCTGGGCCGACAAGCCCCCGGCCACGCCCGCCAACGCGGCCGAAATGGTGTACAACACCCATAAACGGCGCTCTACCGGCACACCCAGCATGCGCATGCGGGTCTGGTTTTCGCGAATACCCTGGGCGGTCTGCCCGATGGAGGAATTCACCAGCTTTTTAAGCAAGGCATACACCAGCACCAGCACCACAAAGGCGTAGACAAAACCGGTATAGCCGTAGATGTCGAACTGGAACACCCCGAAGATCGGAGCGACATCGTAGCCGCTAAGCCCGTCATCCCCATTGGTAATCGCCTTGGCCACATTCGCCAGTTCGTAAAGCAATGTGGCGACCGCCAGGGTGAGCATCAGTTGCGTCAGCCCCTGGGTACGCAGCACCGCAAAGCCGGACAACAGGCCGACCACCCCGGCCGCAACAGCCGCCACCAGCAAGCCACTGACCGGTTCCGCTGAAAAATGCAGGGCATACAGGGCGGCGGCATACGCCCCGACGCCGAAAAACGCCGCATGCCCCAGCGATTCAATACCGCCGTACCCTTGTGCCAGGTCAAGCGACAAGGCAAAAATGGCCATGATGACGACGAAGGCCGCCAGCGCCAGATAATATTCACCGAACAGCAGGGTCAGCGCCGCCGCCAGCACCAGGGCCAGATCGGCCAGGTTGTACCGTTGACGACGAAACGCCTGAACCACCCGATGCGCGTCAGATTGTGTAGTCATGATGTGTCCTGTAAACCCTTAACCGATGCGACCCACCAGGCCACGCGGACGAACCAGCAAAATAGCCAGCACGGCCAGGTAAATGATGAAACCGCCCAAGGCCGGGATGTAATACCGGCCCATCGTATCGATGAACCCCAGCAACAGGGCCGAATACAGCGAGCCTTTCAGGCTGCCCAGGCCGCCCACCGCAACGACAATAAGCACCAGCACCAGGTATTTCAGGCCGTAATAGGGTTCAAGCGGCAGCATCTGGGTGCCCACCGCGCCACCCAGTGCCGCAAGACCGCACCCAATCGCGAACGTTATCGAAAACACCAGCGGCACGTTAATCCCCACGCACCGTGCCATGCGGGGGTTATCAACGGCAGCCCGCAAACGGGCACCGAAGGTGGTGTACTCAAGGCAAAGCCACAAGGCACCGGCCACGGCAATGCTCAGCCCGAGGACAAACACGCGGTACACCGAAATGTTCAGACCAATGACAGACCATTGCCCCAGCAGGACTTCCGGCAACACAATGCTTTGAATTTGTGGCCCGGCCAGATTCTTGACGACCGCCGTGACGACAAAGGTCATGCCGATGGTCATCAGCAACTGGCCCAGCGGGTCACACTTGTACACCCACTGGTAAAGGGTGCGCTCAAGCACCAGGCTAAGGGCCATCGTGGCCAGTACCCCGACAGGCAGGGCAACGAAAAAGTGCATGCCGGCCGACTTCATCAGCCACAGGGTGATAAAGCCGCCAATCATGGCGAAGGCAGAGTGGGTCAGATTAACGACCCGCATAACGCCCAGGGTGATGGTCAGGCCTACAGAGATGAGGAACAGCATCATCCCGTAAGACACCCCATCAATCGTGAGGGTCAGAAACGTGGAAAGCGCATTTGGCATGGTGAAACCGCAGAGGCAGAAGAAACGGCCCGGGCTGGACCGCCGGATCGGCAGGCCCTGCCCCCTGGGAACAGGGGCAGGTCACGAACAACGGATTACTTCGAGTTTTTGGCGTGCCAGGGTTCTACGACATTTTCGTAGGTGTGGATGGGCACGTTGCCCAGCAAACCATCTGGTGTCTTGCGTACTTCACGGATATACACGTTTTGGGTGATTTCACGTGTTTTGGGGTCGATCGTGACGGGGCCGCGCGGGCTGGTCCAGGAATACCCCTTGATGGCTTCCATGGCCGCATCGCCATCTTTCTTGCCATTGGTCGCCTTGATCATGTGGGCAATGACCTGCATGGCATCGTAGGCACCCATCGAGGCCAGGCTGGGAATGGCATCGGCACCGAACTTGGCTTTGTACTTTGCGACGAAAGCCTTGTTCTCGGGTGTTTCCAGGTAGGGCGAATAATGCAGCGCCGTAATGATGCCCTGCGCCGAATCACCAATGGCCGGCAAATCGGATTCTTGCGTTTCGGCACCGGCATACAGCGTTACACCGGCCTTACCCAGACCGCGATCCTGGAAGGCCTTGATGAAACCGGCCGACATGGGACCAACCGGCATGAACATGAACACATGCTTGACGCCCGAATCAGACACGCGCTGCAGATAGGTGGAAAAATCGGTGGTGCCTAGCGGAACCTTGATGTTTTCCTTGATCTTGCCGCCCAGCTCGGTGAACGTTTCGTCAAAGGCATTGGCAATGTCGGTACCTGGCGCATAGTCGGCGGTCACGGACACCGCTTCGCGGGCACCCTTTTCAAAGGCCCATTTCATCAGCGGCACACAGTAAGCCCAGGACGTGTACCCCACACGTGCGAAGTACGGCGTTTTATTGGTCATGCTGGACGTGGCGCCGTTGATGAAGATATACGGCGTTTTGGTCTGGTCAACGACATCGGCCGTGCCCATGACCGTTGGCGTGAAAACACCACCGGTAAGATACTGCACCTTGTCGCGCACGACCAGTTCCTGCGCCAGCTGGCGTGCCCGCTGCGGGTTGGCCCCACCCTCGTCGCGTTTGATGACGGTAATGGTGTGATTTCCCACTTTGCCACCGGTTTCCGACATGAACAACTCGACCCCGCGGTCATATTCCTGGCCCCACCAGGAATATGTACCGGAATACTGGCTAAGCAAACCCACTTTGATTTCATCGGCTGAAACCGGGGCGGCAAACAAGGAACCTGCTGCAGCAAAGGCGGCAACCCCCACCTTGAACCGCGTGGCAATGCGTGAATACATGGCGCGTCTCCGAATATGTCGTTATTGATCGTTATGCTTCCAAATTACTTTGGAATGATCAGTATCGTCGCACCCCGAACACCCGATCGACCAGTGCCAATCGCCACCCAACCTATGCGTTATGGTTATACAAAAAAATCAGCTCAGCTCGGCGGCAAGGCGGCCCAGCTCGTGAATGAACGATGTCATGGTCGAGTTCGGGTCAGCATCGGCGCGCATCGTCAGGCCGATAAAGCGGGCCGTATCCATGACGGGAACAGGCAAGACGCTGAACGCCCCCGAGGCAATTCCGAAGTACATCTGCCGGCGCGACAACAGCGCCAGACGATCACTGACCTGAAGCAGGGCCTGCAACATGATGGCGCTGTTAACCTCAAGTGTCGTGGCGGGCGGTGCAACGCCGGCGGCCCGAAAGGCGCGCTCGTAGGCCTCACGGGCCGGACTGGCCGCCAATGGAGCGATCCACGATTCCGACA
>JAAYID010000120.1 GCA_012744285.1 Alcaligenaceae bacterium | reverse complement strand
TGCCGAACGCGGCCCTTACGCCAGCTTCCGTGGCTCGCTCTGGGATCGCGGCATCTTGCCGCAAGACACCCTGAAAATGCTGCGCGATGAACGCGGCGGCTATGTTGAAATCGACGAAAGCAGTACCCTCGACTGGGACGCCCTGCGCGCGCACATCAAACAGTACGGCATGCGCAACTCGAACTGCGTTGCGGTTGCCCCGACGGCCACCATTTCAAACATCATCGGCGTTTCACCGTGCATTGAACCGACCTACCGCAACCTGTATGTCAAGTCGAACCTGTCCGGCGAATTCACCGTCGTCAACGACTACCTGGTCCGCGACCTGAAAGAGCGCGGCCTGTGGGACGAAGTCATGGTAGCCGACCTGAAATACTTTGATGGCAGCCTGGCCCGCATCGACCGCATTCCTGAAGACCTGCGCGAACTGTATGCCACCGCCTTTGAAGTTGACACCAGCTGGGTGGTTGAATGTGCGGCACGTCGCCAGAAATGGATCGACCAGGCGCAATCACTGAACATTTTCATGGCGGGCGTCTCCGGCAAGAAACTCGACTCCACCTATAAACTGGCCTGGATTCGCGGCCTGAAAACCACGTACTACCTGCGCTCCAGCGGGGCCACCAACGCCGAAAAATCAACCGGTCGCGGCGGCGAGCTGAATGCGGTGCACAGCAGCGGTGCCAATAATGCAGGCAGCAGCTTTGGTACAGCCCCCGAGCTTCCCGAAGCCGAAGTCATGGGTGCGGTCTGCACCATGCGCCCCGGCGATGAAGGCTTCGAAGAATGCGAAGCCTGCCAGTAACACTGAACAGAACACATCAATAAGGTTTATTTATCATGCTCTCCTGGGACGACGATCTTCCTGCAACCGCTCCCGCCCCGGCCGGGGCTGCGACGCGCCCGACGGCACCTGCCGCCACAAACACCGCCCTGAACATGTCCGCAGCCCCTGCAGCGGGCTCGGCCAACCCTGAAGGCCGCGTCAGCGCGGCCGACAAGCGCATCATCAATGGCCAGACCGATGTCAACCAGCTGGTGCCGTTCAAATACAAATGGGCCTGGGAAAAATACCTGGCCACGTGCGCCAACCACTGGATGCCGCAAGAAATCAACATGTCGCGCGATATTGCCCTCTGGAAAAACCCCACGGGCCTTACCGAAGACGAGCGTCGTATCGTCAAACGCAACCTGGGGTTCTTTGTGACTGCAGACTCGCTGGCAGCCAACAATATCGTGCTGGGCACGTACCGCCACATCACGGCCCCCGAGTGCCGCCAGTTCCTGTTGCGCCAGGCCTTCGAAGAAGCCATTCATACGCACGCGTACCAGTACATTGTTGAAAGCCTCGACCTCGACGAATCGGAAATCTTCAACGCGTATCACGAAGTGCCATCGATCCGCGCCAAAGACGAATTCCTGATCCCGTTCATCGACGCCATCGCCGACCCCAATTTCAAAACAGGCACACCGGAAGCCGACCAGACCCTGCTCAAGTCGCTGATCGTGTTTGCCTGCCTGATGGAAGGCCTGTTCTTCTACGTCGGGTTCACACAGATTCTGGCGCTGGGTCGCCAGAACAAAATGACCGGTGCGGCCGAACAATACATGTACATCCTGCGCGATGAGTCCATGCACTGCAACTTCGGTATCGACCTGATCAACACCATCAAACTCGAAAACCCCCACCTCTGGACGCCCGAGTTCCGTGAGGAAATCCGCGAGCTCTTCCGCAAGGCGGTTGACCTTGAATACGCGTACGCTGAAGACACCATGCCACGCGGTGTTCTGGGCCTCAACGCCGGCATGTTCAAATCCTATTTGCGCTTCATCGCCAACCGGCGCTGTCAGCAAATCGGCATCGAGCCGCTGTTCCCCCAAGAAGAAAACCCCTTCCCCTGGATGGCCGAAATGATCGACCTCAAAAAAGAGCGCAACTTTTTTGAGACACGCGTCATCGAATATCAAACCGGCGGTGCATTAAGCTGGGAATAGTGCTAGGAAACTGTTACAGCTTCAGTTAGACTCTTAGCGTGCCAGGTGCTGCGCACTTCGCACGCTTGTGCCATTTGCAATGGCTCGCGCCAATGGGGCTGGGGCCATATCAAATGGATGGACGTTATGTACGATTCATTCTCAAGGAGCATCCGTATGGCCACAGCCAAAAAGGCCGCTGCCACTGAAAAAGCGGCCGCAACAAAAGCAGTACCGGCCAAAAAAGCCGCAGTAAAAAAAACAACCACGACAGCCCAGGCAACCCCGGCCACTAAGGAAGCACCCGCCAAAAAAACAGTAGCCAAAAAAGCAGCGCCTGCTACCAAGGCCACCACAACCAAAGCAGCTGCCCCTGCCAAGAAAGTCACGACCAAAACGGCTGCACCTGCCAAGCAAGCTGCTGCCGTAAAAAAAGCCGCTCCCGCAAAAAAGGCAACGACAACCCAGGTAGCGGCAACAAAACCTGCCTCAACGACTCCCGCCAAAGCAGCCAGCAAGGCAGCAACCAAAGCCACTACGACCGCTGCCGCGAAAAAAACAGCCGCCACCAAAGCAGCACCCGTCAAGTCGGCGGCCGTGAAAGCAGCCCCGGTTGCCGAAACCCCTAAAGCAGACAAGGCCGAAAAGAAGGCAGACAAAAAAACTGCCGATAAAAAGGCCGACAAAAAAGAAAAAAAGGAAAAAAAAACAAAGGCCGAAAAAAGTGAAGCCAAAGCCAGCAAAGCGGCCCAGGCCACTGAAGCCAAAAAAACAATAAACCCCGCAGGTTCATGGCCTTTCCCTACCGGCGACCGTCCGTAACGCGGGTACCGTTGGCCTGATCCGGCCGTTGCCGGCCATACGCTCCAACATATTCGTCCCGATGCCCTTGCTGCCCGGCCCTTGCCGGGCAGTTTCATTGCTGCTGCCAGCACAACGCAGTCATGCGACAATGTTTCGTCGTTAACTTACAGGCCGTTCATGACCATGTTTGGCAATATCCTGCACTTCCTCATCAATATCGTATTTTCACTGTTTGGCATCGCGCTTATTGTTCGCGCGTGGATGTATGCCATTCGCCTTCACCCATTCAACCCCTACGCACAGGCGGTCTTCCGGATCACCAACTGGCTGGTGCAACCCATCCGCAAGGTAATTCCCGGCAGCAAGTTCCTCGACTGGCCCTGCCTGGTTGCCGCCTGGCTGACCGCGCTGGTCTTGTGGCTATTGCTGTTGTTCATTCTGACACCCGGCCTGCCAGTCGCCGGCGGGTTTGCAGGGGCCGCGCTGGCCAGCATCCCGACGGTGTTGAAATGGGCCGTCAATCTGGTGTTGTGGCTGACACTGATTCAGGTCATTTTGTCGTGGGTCAACCCGATGGCCCCCATCATGCCCGTACTTCAAACCCTGACCGCGCCACTGCTCGACCCGATCCGTCGCATCTTGCCCACGCCTGGCGGCCTTGATTTCGCGCCGCTGGTACTCCTTATCATCGCCCAGGTGCTCATCATGCTGCTGGAAGGGTTTTCGTACCAGTTTGCTTACCAGATGCCGTTGCACATGTCGGCGGGTTAAACAAAGCCGGCGCAAAACAGGCATCAGCCTCAGCAGGCGTACGTTGGCGTGCGCCTGCAAAACAAAAGGCCCACAAGGGGCCTTTTGTTTTGACAGGAAGGGCAACTACCGCCCCCCTGAGGGGATCACGATCAGGTCGGGAACATACGGATCAGTCCGAGACTGATCAATGGTACGCCAACCAACAGCGCCAGGCGCACCACATCGGACACCAGGAAGGGAATCACCCCACGGAAGATCGTGGCCAATGGCACATCGCGTGCAATACCATTGATGACATAGACATTCATGCCCACCGGCGGCGTTATCAACCCCATTTCCATCACCACCAGAGCAATCACTCCAAACCAGATCGCCTTTTCGTCGGGGGCCAGACCGAAATAGTCAAAACCCATGATGACAGGCAGAAAAATCGGTACCGTGATCAAGATCATGGACAAGCTGTCCATGACGCAACCCAGCAGAATATAAATGACCAGAATGGCCACCAGTACGCCAAATGGCCCCAGGCCCAGCGACTGTACCCAGTCGGTGGTAAAGGTCGAAATCTGGCTGACTGCCAACAGGCTGTTCAGCATGTCGGCACCCACCAGAATCACGAACATCATGCCCGTACCCTTGGCCGTGCCTACAATACACTCACGCAGCCCGCCATTGTTCAGACCGCCATTTTGCCAGGCGACAAGACCCGTCAGAAGAACACCAACAGCAGCCGCTTCAGTGGGCGTAAAAATACCGCCATAAATACCACCGATAACAGCCGCAAAAATCAGCATGACCGGCCAGGTTGCAACCAGGGTATTGAAACGTTCAACCCAGGTATGGCGTGGCGAACCGGGGCCAGCAGAGTCAGGGTTACGGCGAACAATGATGCCAACGGTAATGATGTAGCCCAGGGCAGCCAGAACACCGGGCAACAATGCCGCCATGAACATTTTGGCAATGTTCTGCTCGGCGATGATGGCGTAAATAACCAAAGGCACCGAAGGTGGAATCAGGATACCCAGCGTACCACCTGCGGCAATCGACCCTGCCGCCAGCGCGGGAGAGTACTGATGACGACGCAACTCGGGCAACACGACCTGGGTCATGGTCGCGGCAGTGGCCAACGACGAACCGCAAATGGCACCGAACGATGCGCAAGAAGCCACACCCGCCATGGCCATACCACCACGCCAGTGACCCACAAAGGAATTGGCCGCCTTGAACAAGGCGCGCGACAACCCGCCATGAGTAGCAAACTGCCCCATGAGCAAGAACAGCGGCACGACGGACAAGTCGTACATGGAGAAACGGGCGTAGGTCGAGTGCTTCATGACCGCCAGAAGCGGATCTGCACCTGTAATGAAAAAATAGCCGACGGCGCCGGCCAGAAACATGGAAATACCGATGTGCACCCGCAGAGCCAGCAGGAGCATCATGAAGGCCAACATCAGAAGGCCGATTTGTACGCTAGTCATGAATCACGCTTTGTACATTCGAGATGAAAATTGAAGAGCGCTGCAATACCGAGCAACGTGAAAGAGAATGGCAAAGCGAGGTATGTCCACCAGATGGGGATCGAGAGCACCATGGTGCTCTCGGCATACTCGCGCATTTCGCCCATACCGACCGTGGTACGCCAGGCCAGCACAAACGCTACTGCTGCCAGCAACAGGCAGGCAATCGCGTCAAGAACACGTGTTAGCGAGCGCGGAGCCCACAAGGTGAAAAAGTCTACAAACACATTACCGCGCTTGAGCTCGCAATAGGGCAGGCACAGCGCAACGGCAATGGCAGTCAGCATTTGCACCAGCTCGTAGTCGCCGGGCAAGCCCTTTTGCAAAAACGTTCGCCCGAAAATACTGGTTACGGACAACAGGGCTTCCACCACAAAAAGGAGGAAGCCCAGCCCCGCCAGACCGGCACAAAAACGTTCAACGTAGTGACGAACTTGCGAGATGGAGGAGGTCATTTTGCGTCTGTGTATTTCTTGACCAAAGCAACGGCCTCGTCATAGAGCGCCTGGCCGTCTTTGCCTTTCTTGGATACATCGGCAATCCACTCTTTGGCGATGTTATCTGAGGCCAGCTTGAGCTTGGCCACTTCGGATTGCGGCAACTGGGAAATCTTGTTGCTGCGACCTTCTGTTGCCTTGAGACCGGCCGCATCACCCTCGGCGAAGACACCGGCTACCCATGCCGAATGCTCACGACCACTGTTGTCATCGATGACTTTCTTGAGCTCGGGCGACAGGCTGTCGTACTTTTTCTTGTTCATGGCGAAGATCATGGTCGATGTCGCCATACCACGGCCTTGCTCATCGAGGACCTCGATGTGATTGGTGGCCAACTCATTGAGCTTGACCGAAGGAACAACTTCCCACGGCACAATCATGCCATCAACGACGCCTTTGGACATGCCTTCAACGGCTTGCGGCAACGGCATGCCCATGGCAGATGTACCAATGTCGGTAAGGAACTTGTTGCTCAGGCGCGAGGCCGCACGAACCTTGAGCCCTTTCAGATCTTCAGCCGTGGCAACGTCTTTATTACGCAAATGGAAATGATTGGGACCGTTTGTCCAGACGGCAATCGTCTTGAGGCCGGCAAACTCTTCCTGTGCATTTTTTTCTGTGAAGTCCCACAACGCGCGTGCCGTGCTGACATGATCGGTTGCGAAGAACGGGGCCTCGAAAATCTCGGAGACCGGGAAACGACCAGGGGTATAACCCGGCAACGTCCAGACAACGTCAGCGATACCGTCGCGGGCGTGGGTCAGGAGCTGTGCCGGCGAACCACCCAGCTGCATGGCGGGATAGATCTGGCATTCGATCTGACCATTGGATTCTTTATTGATTTTCTCGCACCAGGGTTCCATCATTTTGGTTTGAGCAATGGCAACCGCAGGTAAAAAGTGTGCGACTTTCAGCACGACTTTTTCAGCACTGGCCTGCGCGGTGAAGCCGGCCGCCAAAAGAACGCCAGCAAGGGTTCGATGAATGAGTTTCATAGTGTCTCCGTGAAATCAAGTTGTGAAACGCATGTCGGAGCCAGCCATTCGAGAACGACCAACCTTGGTGCGACAAAACGCCTTTTATCTGCCGATAAAAAAATCGGCACGTACGACACCGGAAAAACACCGGCATCGACGCATCCGGAAAATAGTCAGCCAGACTGACTTTTACCGTCATATAAGATAACATGATTAGCAAAAAATTCAGAGGCTTATCTGAATGAAATCCGCCATGCCGCTTCAAAAGCGGCGCTCATTATAAACCCTAATTTACAAGGCTTTTATCTGATGGCAAGCGGCAGTTACACAATAGACAGTACACTGAACGCGACCCAGCCCGGTGCGCCCGACCAGTCATCTGAAACCAACGCGTAATAAAAAAACCGCCGGCAACGGGCGGTTTTTTTATTGCGAATGACGACAGCTTGAAACAGGGCCAGCCCGTCGTTCTTGGGCAACCGTTTACATCGGCACAACACGCGCCGGGCCCTGCCCGCTGACGATACGAACGCGCTGACCCGGAGAAATCGCCACATCGGCGGCCTGGGCAATGACACGGGTTTCACCGTTATCGAGTTGAACCGTAATTTCAAGCCCTTGGGTTTTACCGACCTGATTTTCAATCGTGTTACCCAGCAACCCGCCCAGAATCGCGCCACCTACCGTCGCAATCGCACGCCCGGACCCGCCGCCGACTGCGTTGCCAGCCACGCCACCCAACGCCCCGCCCGCGATCATGCCCGCACCGGAAGAACGATCATTCTGGATGGTTACCGGACGCACGGCCACCACAGTGCCCAGACGAACAATCTGTTCTTGCTGGGCCTGACCATAGGTATAAACAGAACTGGATGCAGACGGATTGGCACAGCCTGCGATAACCGCCAGACTGCCTGCAACCACAACCAACGCCGCCCAACGTCCACGGCGTGGTTCAGCATTGGCGGCAACACGTGTTGAATCCATGAAAAGCTCCTGTTTGCCGCCCGGGAAACGAGCGGCACGAATTAATGGGAGGCGGGCAAATCAAGCCCGTAATGCTGCTTGAGCATGACTGAAATGTCATGACGGGACGGTTGGTGGTTTTGCGGACCACGCGAACCGATTTTAATAGCCCCCATGACGTTCGCCAAACTGCACGCGTCACGCAAGGCCCAGCCTTCGGACAATCCGAACAACAACCCGGCACGATGTGCATCGCCGCAGCCGGTCGGATCAACGACGTCATCGACTTTGACCGGATCAATGTGGGTCGGGTTCCCGTTCTCGAATAACGTCGCGCCTTCGGCACCACGGGTGACCACAATGGCCTGCAAACCACGCGACAGCTCTTCCATGCTGGAACCGGTGCGCTGCTCAATGATGCTGGCCTCGTAATCGTTGGCCGTCAGTACAGTGGCCATACCAATCATTTGTTTCAGATCATCACCCGAAAAAAGCGGCATGGCCTGGCCCAGATCAAAGACAAACGGGATCCCGCCGTCTTTCATGCGCTGGGCATGCGCGAACATGCCTTCTTTGGAATCGGGCGACACAATGCCCCATACCGCATCAACATCGGAAAAGTCGTTCTCGGCAGAGCGCACCATGGCACCCGGGTGAAACGAGGCGATCTGGTTGTTGTCGAGGTCAGTGGTAATGAAGCACTGAGGGGTAAACATATCAGGAATGACACGTACCTTGCTGACATCAATGCCCAGCGCTCCCAGGTACTGCAGATAATCTGTTGCGTCTACCCCTACCGTACCCACGGGCACCGGATTACCGCCGAGCAAGCGCAGGTTATACGCGATATTACCCGCACAACCACCATACTCTTTGCGCATCGATGGCACAAAAAATGAAACACTCAGCGACTGAATGCTTTCGGCCAGAATGTGCTCTTTAAAGTGACCCTCAAAGACTGCAATCGTGTCGAACGCAACCGAACCGCACACCACTATTTTTTTTGCCATTTCAATCCTTTGGAGGAAAAAACTTTTTGATCTGAAAGCCATTCACCTGCAAGCCCTCGGTAGACACACGCTGCAACACGCGTATTTCCTGAGCGGCACCGAAAGGGCCTGACAACTGCGAAGCATCAAGATAGTCGGCCGGCTGAAATACCCGGCGGGCCACAACCGCACCAGACAAATCAGAAAGCTCAAGCACCAGCGCGGGCCACTGTTGCGGCTT
>JAAYID010000119.1 GCA_012744285.1 Alcaligenaceae bacterium | reverse complement strand
CGGTGCTTGATGCCGCCATGGCGGCAGACATCATCCTGCCGTACAGCTGTCGTACCGGGGCCTGTTCCAGCTGCAAGGGCAAAGTTCTTTCGGGGTCATTCGAAGCGGGTTCGTCGCCCGCGCAAATCCTGTCCCCCGAAGAGCTGGCGGCCGGTTATACCCTGTTTTGCCAGGCCAGGCCCACCTCTGATCTGGTCATCGAGGCGCAAGAAATCCGCATGGCCAGCGATATCCAGATCCGTAAAATGCCCTCACGGGTCATGGGCCTTGATCGCATTCGTGATGACGTCATGGCCATTGACCTGCAGTTGCCACCAGCGGAACCTTTCCGGTATTACCCAGGTCAATATATCGAGTTCATTCTTAAAGACGGGCAGCGTCGCAGCTATTCCATGGCCAGTGCGCCGGCTGAAAACAATCGGGTTGAATTGCACATTCGCCACATGCCGGGCGGGGTGTTTACCGATCACGTCTTTGGTGTCGGTGATACGGCCATGAAAGTGCGCGAGGTGTTGCGCATCGAGGGGCCATTGGGGTCGTTTTTCTTGCGTGAAGATTCTGAAAAACCCATTGTGTTTCTGGCCAGTGGTACCGGTTTTGCACCGGTCAAGGCTATTATTGAGCACATGATTGCCATCGGTAACACGCGTCCGGCCGTATTGTATTGGGGCGGGCGTCGGCCGGCCGACCTGTACATGCACGAACTGGCCCAATCGTGGGAAGCCTGCTTGCCGGGCTTCAGGTATGTGCCGGTGGTGTCCGATGCACAGCCAGAAGACCAATGGGTCGGGCGTACCGGCTTCGTTCACAAGGCCGTTCAGGCCGATATTCCCGATTTGTCGGGCTATCAGGTGTACGCCTGTGGGGCTCCGGTCATGGTCGAAGCCGCCCGACGTGATTTCGTTCATGAAAATGGCTTGCCTGACGCCGAGTTTTTTGCCGATGCATTTACGTCGCAAGCCGATACGCAGGCAAACGCCAACGCAGGGCAGGTCGCATGAAAATAGTGGTTTTGGGCAGTGGAATTATCGGGGTTTCAACCGCCTGGTGGCTTTCCCAGGCCGGGCACGACGTCATCGTCATCGATCGGGAACCCGGTCCAGCCCAGGAAACCAGTCGTGCCAATGGCGGGCAAATTTCCGTGTCCTATGCTGAACCATGGGCTAATCCGCAGGCGCCGCTCAAGTTGTTGAAATGGTTGTTTGCCGACAATGCGCCGATGGTCTTCAAGCCTCAGTTTGACCCGCGTCAGTGGCTGTGGGGCTTGTCGTTTCTGCGTGAATGCTTTCCCAAGCGCGTGCCCAAAAACATTCGGGCCATGGTCAGTCTGGCCGAATACAGTCGCGATACGCTGAAAGCCATGCGCGAAGATCTGGGCATTGAATACAACCATTTGTCGCGCGGCATTCTGAATATCTATCGCGATGCCGAGCAGTTCGAGGCTTCGCAGGTGGCGGCCAGTTATATGCGTGATTTTGGCGTCGATCGGCGTATTGTCAGCATTGACGAAGTGCTGGCCATCGAGCCGGCGCTGGCACCGGCGACCGACGCCATTGTCGGGGGTGATTTCACCGCCACCGATGAAAGTGGTGATATTCATCTGTTCACGACAGCGCTGGCGCGTCGGGCTCGCCACGCTGGTGTCGAATTCATGTTCTCTACCCAGGTCAATCGGTTGCGGGCCTCAGGTGGCCGTGTTGAAGCCGCTGAAATCATCGACAGCGAAGGCGTGTTTCGTGAAGTGACGGCCGACGCCTACGTGGCGGCCTTGGGGGCGTTTACGCCGCATATTGTCAACCCCTTGGGCGTCAACTGCCTGGTCTATCCCGCCAAGGGCTATTCGGCCACCTTCAAGGTACGTCAACCCGATCTCGCACCGTTTGTCAGCATCACCGACAGTGAGCACAAAGTGGTGTTCAGTCGTTTGGGTGACACCCTGCGCATGGCCGGGACAGCCGAACTCTCGGGCTACAGTCGCGCCTTGAATACAACACGTTGCGCCAATATGGTGGCTTTGGCGCGCAGTCTATTCCCTGACGCTCTTGGTTTTGATAATGTTCAGTTCTGGTCGGGCCTGCGCCCGTCAACGCCGTCAAATGTTCCCCTTGTTGGCCGCACCAAAGTGTCGAATTTGTACCTGAATACAGGGCACGGCACCTTGGGCTGGACGATGGGCGCAGGGTCTGGAAAGGCTCTGTCCGACCTGATTTCGGGTAAAAAACCCGAACCTGATTTTCCCTTTTTAGGTTGATTTTTGCTATGACGAAACATCGGTTCTTGAAGGTGCCCGCCGCGTTGCGCACCACGGTTGTTGCAGTTGCTGTATCCATGAT
>JAAYID010000118.1 GCA_012744285.1 Alcaligenaceae bacterium | reverse complement strand
TTCTGTCGGCCTGAAGAAAAACAGTAAAACAAGGGTTCGTTTGTGCTGATCATTATTGGGTACGTTGTCGTAGCAGTGTGCGTATTTGGTGCTTATGTCGCCATGGGTGGCAGCATGGGCGCATTGTTTCAGCCCCTCGAGCTGTTGCTCATTGGTGGTGGTGCTTTGGGCGCGTACATCGCGGCTAATAACGGTAACTCCATTAAAGCCTTGTTCAAGGCTCTGCCAGCCCTGCTGAAAAAAGACCCGTACGACAAGGCGTTGTACATGGAGCTGATGGCGTTGTTGTACGCCCTTTTGAACAAAGCCCGCCGCGACGGTCTCATGACCATCGAATCCGACATCGAAGAACCAGAAAAAAGTCCGATTTTTGCCGAGTATCCCCGCATACTCAAAGACCACCATATGGTCGACTTCATATCCGACTACATGCGTCTCATGATCAGCGGCAACATGAGTCCGTTCGAAATTGAAACCCTCATGGATCAAGAACTCGAGACCCATCACCACGAGGCCAATGTTCCGGCGCGTGCCATGCAGGTGGTAGCCGATGGTTTGCCGGCGTTTGGTATCGTGGCGGCGGTGCTTGGGGTTATCAAGGCGCTGGCAGCCATTGATCAGCCCCCCGCCATTCTGGCTGACCTGATTTCCAAGGCGATGGTGGGTACGTTTTTGGGTATTTTGCTGGCGTACGGGTTTGCAGCTCCCCTGGCATCTTCCCTTGAACGTCGCAATGAAACCTCACACAAGGTGCTCGAATGCATCAAGGTAACTCTGCTGGCGTACATGAACGGTTACCCTCCGCAATTGGCCGTCGAGTTTGGCCGCAAGGTGCTGTATTCAACCGAACGCCCCTCGTTCACAGAGCTTGAAGAGCATGTGCGGCAGGCCGGCAAGGCCCCCAAGAAAGCATGATGAAGGCGGGTCATGAGTAACTCCGACGCGCCGCGTATCGTCATCCGTCGCAAGAAGGGTGGGCACGCGGCCCACCACGGCGGTGCGTGGAAAATCGCTTACGCCGACTTCATCACCGCCATGATGGCCTTCTTTCTGGTCATGTGGCTGCTGTCGCTTATTCCCAAAGAGGGCTTGGGCACTATCGCTGAGTATTTCAAGCGCCCGCTCATTGAAGCGGTTACGGGGGGGACCGGCATGAGTGAAGACAAGTCCCTGATTCCGGGCAAACCGCCCAGCCTGATTCCCAACATCAACCCGGCGCCTTCCCGTCCGACGCCGCTGGAAGACAACAGGGAATCCGATGAGCGCGATACACGACGTCTGGAAGATCTGCGTGGCGAACTCGAAGAGTTGATCAACACCGACCCGGTGTTGCGCCAGTTCCGGCCGCAGATGATTCTTGACATGACCTCTGAGGGCTTGCGTATCCAGATTGTCGACCAGCAGAATCGCCCCATGTTCCAGACAGGCAGCGCGGTGGTTCAGCCCTACATGCGTAATATCCTTCGCGAGCTTGGGCCATTGTTCAATAAATTGCCAAATTCCCTGACGATTTCAGGACACACTGACGCAACGCAATATGCGCGTGGCGAGCGGGCGTATAGTAACTGGGAGCTCTCGGCTGATCGCGCCAACGCAGCACGTCAAGAACTTATCGCAGGGGGCATGGACGAAAGCAAGGTCAAGCGTATTCTCGGGTTGTCTTCCACCATCAGTCTGGTACAAGATGATCCTTACGCGGCCGTAAATCGTCGCATCAGCCTTGTGGTGCTCAATGCCCGCACAGAACGTCGCATGGATCTCGAAAGCTCTACCGAAGAGTTGCAGGTTGATGCGCAGGGTAATGTGCAATCCACGGTTCAGCAGGTCATCCAAGAAGTACCTGCGCCCGGCTCCGGTTCAGTACCCGGTCAGGCTGCAGAATCAGTAGTGACAGAAACGCCGCCCAATCAATAAGGCGTAACCAAAAACGGTACAACGAGAAGGGAACGGAAATGAGCGAAGGGGTAGACCTAAGCCAGTTTTACGACATGTTTTTCGATGAGGCTGACGAGCTTTTGGCCGACATGGAGCAAACGTTGCTTCAGGTCGACATTGACCAGCCCGACATTGACCAATTGAATGCCATTTTCAGGGCAGCGCATTCCATCAAGGGTGGGGCCGGCACGTTTGGCTGCTTTGGCCAATTGGCTGAAACAACACACTTGCTCGAGAACTTGCTTGATGCCTTGCGCAACAACGAGATGACTCTGCGCAAAGATATGGTTGATCTATTTTTAGAAACAAAAGACGTGCTTTCTGATCAAGTCGCAGCCTATCGTAACGGCGAGCAGCCCGATGCTGAAGTTTACGAACGAATTTGTGGGCAACTCAGGCAGTTGGCCCTCGACGAAAAGGCCAAGGCAGGTGGTGCGCCAGTACCCTCACCAGCACCTGTCGTGGCTGCTTCGCCTGTTGCTCCGCCCGCCGAACCGGCTGCGGCGGCAGAGCCTGCAACGCCCGTTGCGGCTGCTTCAGCCAATACTGACGGTTTGCCGCTGCATGTCAGCCTTGTTGATCTCGATGAAAAAGATGCCGAGGTCTTGCTCGCCGAAATGTCACTCATGGGCGAGATTCTGCACAAAATCAAAGGTGAAAAGACCCTTGATTTGTGGGTAGACACCACCGAGTCGCCTCAGGATATTGAAGCCGTATGCTGTTTCGTGGTCGATGGCAAGCAGGTAACGGTTGCGCCAGAAGCCGTGCCTGGTCAGGCAGCGCCTGCTGCACAGGCGGCTTCGGCCAGCCCATCGCCTGCGCCACAGGCTGTTGCTTCACCGGTCGCAGAAACCCCGGTCATTGATACGCCCGTTGTCGAATCTCAGGCGGCTGCCCAGCCCGCACCTGCTTCAGAACCTGATGCGGCTGCTGCGCCACGCGCGGCCAAAGATAAAGACGCGGGTAAGGCCGCTGCCAGCAAAGATGGCGGTACATTGCGGGTGGGGGTTGAAAAGGTTGATCAAATCATCAATCTGGTGGGTGAACTGGTCATTACCCAGGCCATGCTCGTACAGACCGCGTCAACGCTCGACCCGGTTGTGCACGACCGGCTTGTCAATGGCATCGAGCACCTCGAGCGTAACGCCCGTGACCTGCAGGAAGCAGTCATGTCCATTCGCATGATGCCGATGGACTACGTGTTCAGTCGCTTCCCCCGGGTTGTGCGCGAAAGCGCGTCTAAGCTCAACAAAAACATCCGTCTCACGACCAAGGGTGCTGCGACAGAACTCGACAAGAGCCTGATCGAACGCATCATCGATCCGCTGACGCATCTGGTGCGAAACAGCATTGACCACGGTATTGAAACGCCCGAGGCGCGCGTTGCCAAAGGCAAGAAGCCCGAAGGCGAGCTGACCCTGTCTGCCCAGCACCTGGGTGGCCAGATCGTCATCGAGGTATCCGATGATGGCGCGGGGCTGAATCGCGAGCGCATTCTCAAGAAGGCCATTTCCTCGGGTTTCCCGGTCAACGAAAATACGCCCGACGAAGAGCTCTGGCAACTTATCTTTGCACCCGGTTTTTCGACGGCCGATAAAGTCACCGAGATTTCGGGCCGTGGCGTCGGTATGGATGTCGTCCGTCGTAACATTCAGGATATGGGTGGCCATATCCAGCTGCATTCCCGCTTGGGTCAAGGCACCACGACCCGTATTTTCCTGCCGCTCACATTGGCGATCCTTGATGGCATGTCGGTTCAGGTGGGTGAGGAAATTTTTGTGTTGCCGCTCAGTCATGTTACTGAGTCGTTGCAACCCACCATGGATCAGGTCCACAGCATTTCCCAAACCGAGCAGGTGCTGTATGTCCGGGGTGAATATCTGCCCATGGTCGCCCTGCGCGACGTCTTTAGTGTCGAAAATGCACAAACTGACCTGACCAAATCGATTGCCGTTATTTTGCAGGCAGAAGAAAACCGTTTTGCGTTGCTGGTAGACCATCTGGTTGGACAGCAGCAGGTGGTGGTAAAGAACCTCGAGTCAAATTACCGCAAGATTCCGGGTATTTCGGCGGCCACCATTCTGGGCGATGGCAGTGTCGCCCTAATTGTCGACGTATTTGCCCTGATGCGCATGACATGCAGCAAGGGTCCCCAATCCACCGCCATGAAAGTTCTCGGAGAGCAAAATGCATGATCACAAAGACAACAACGGCGAACAGATTGATGACTCCGGGAAAGAGTTCCTGGTCTTCACGCTGGCTTCGCAAGAATACGGTATTGATATCCTCAAAGTGCAGGAAATTCGAGGCTACGACAGTCAGAGCGTGACACGTATCGCCAATGTGCCTTCTTTCATCAAAGGGGTTACCAACCTGCGTGGCGTGATCGTGCCGATTGTCGATATGCGTCTCAAGTTTGACCTTGAAAATGTCCAGTACAACAGCCAGACCGTGGTGGTCATTCTCAACCTCGAGGCCCGTGTTGTTGGCGTGGTGGTTGACGGCGTTTCCGACGTGCTGATGTTACGCCCCTCCCAAATCAGTGCGGCCCCCCAGTTTGGTACGGCCTTCTCTACCGAGTACCTGACCGGCATTGGTACAGTGGGTGAGCGCATGCTGATTCTGGTTGATATTGAAAAGCTCATGTCCAGCAGTGAAATGGCGCTGGTCGAGCAGGCTCTTGCATAGAAGGCGTTGAATTGACTACTTCTGTATTCGAGCGTATGGCACCATCGGTAATGCCGGTGACGTCGGAAGAGTTCGCGCGTGCTGCGCGGCTGTTGCACCAGCGTACCGGTATTGTCGTTGGCGAGCACAAAAAAGAAATGGCGACCCGTACGCTCAGCATGCGCGCGCGCAAGCTGGGCGTTCAGACGGTCGCCGAATATCTGGGTTATCTGTCGCAAAACCCCGATGGTCTTGAGTGGGAAGAGTTTGTCAACTCGTTCACGATCAATCACACGGCATTTTTTCGCGAGCAGCATCACTTCGAAACGCTTAAAACGTTCGTAAAAACACGCAAGGCCCCCATCAATATCTGGTGCAGTGCCGCATCAACAGGCGAAGAACCGTACTCGATTGCGATGACACTTCTTGAAACGTTGCCGAACGCGGCCAGTCAGTGTTTCATCTGGGCAACCGATATCGATACGCAAGCCATCGCCAGGGCCGAGCGGGGGGTTTATACCTTTGATCGGGTCAAGACGGTACCCGAGCCTTTGTTGCGCAAGTATTTTCTGCGTGGCAAAGATGAAAAAAACGGCTTGGTGCGTGTCAAGCCCGTCTTGCAGAGCATGATCAAATACGAACCGCTCAATCTGCTGTCACCACGCTGGCCGACTGACAAGAAATTTGATGCCATCTTCTGTCGAAACATCATGATTTATTTCGACAAGGAAACCCAGACAAAGATTCTTGAACGCTTTGCGCCGCTCATGAAGCCGGAAGGTCTGTTGTTCGCCGGTCATTCCGAAAACTTCACCTATCTGACCAATGCGTTCAAGTTACAAGGGCAAACGGTGTATGCCGTTTCGCGCTAAGCGAACACGCCCTGCGTAACCGCTCTACAAGAAAGGTTTTTGCATGAAAAAAATCCGTGTAATTTGCGTCGATGACTCGGCGTTGGTGCGCGGCCTGATGACCGAAATCATCAATAAGCAACCTGACATGGAGGTTGTGGCTGTCGCACCTGATCCATTGGTCGCGCGCGAGCTGATCAAACAGCATAACCCCGACGTTCTCACCCTTGACGTCGAGATGCCGCGCATGGATGGTCTTGATTTTCTCGAGCGGCTGATGCGTTTGCGTCCCATGCCTGTGGTGATGGTGTCGTCGCTTACCGAACGTAATTCTGAAGTAACGTTGCGTGCGCTCGAACTGGGTGCGGTTGATTTCGTCACCAAGCCCAAGCTGGGGTTGCGCGACGGTCTGATGGAATATGGCGACATCATTGCTGATAAAATTCGTGCCGCCGCCAGCTCCAGACCGCGTCCGCGTCCGGCACAAACGACACAGACGCCCGCTCGGCGATTGAATCCGGTGTTTTCAACCACCGAAAAAATCATCGCCATCGGGGCCTCCACCGGGGGTACCGAAGCGATCAAGCAGGTACTCATGCCGTTGCCAGCCAACAGTCCCGCGATTATGATTACGCAGCATATGCCGGCCGGGTTCACCAAGTCATTCGTGAACCGTCTTGATACTCTGTGTGCCGTTCGTGTGCACGAGGCTGAAGACGGCCAGCGGGTTCTGCCAGGGCATGTGTACCTGGCCCCGGGGGGTGTGGCGCACATGAAACTGGCCCGTTCAGGCGCGAATTACGTCGTGCGTCTTGAAGAAAGTGATCCAGTCAACCGGCACAGGCCTTCCGTTGATGTGCTGTTCAATTCGGTGGCTGAAGTGGCCGGCAAGAATGCCGTTGGTGCCTTGCTGACCGGTATGGGGAAAGATGGGGCTTTGGGCATGCTGGCCATGAAAAAGGCCGGTGCCGCTACGTTTGCCCAAAACGAGGCCAGCTGCGTCGTGTTCGGCATGCCGCGCGAAGCCCTGCTGATCGGCGCTGCCGACGAAGCGGTGCCTTTGGCCCAAATGAGTGAAAAACTGTTAGCCAGCGCAGGTGCCTACGGGCATCGTGTTTAAGTCGCCCAAGGG
>JAAYID010000117.1 GCA_012744285.1 Alcaligenaceae bacterium | reverse complement strand
TAGGTAGATGGACCAGCCAGTCAGTCACAGGTCGGCCTCCCCGCCATCAACGTGGTCGTTTCCGGCCAGCCCGCGCGCGGCCAGCAACACCACCAGAAACAGGGCGGTGGTGGCAAAGCTGATCACGATGGCGGTCAACACCAGCGCTTGCGGGACCGGGTCGGCATACAGTGCGGGGTCAGACCCCCGGGCGGCGTCAATGACCGGTGGTGCGCCAATGGTGATACGACCCATTGAAAAAATGAACAGGTTTACGGCATAGGCCAGCAAAGACAGCCCCATGATGACCTGGAAGGTGCGGGGGCGCAGAATGAGCCAGATGCCGGAACTGGTCAGAACCCCGATGGCCAGGGCGAGTACGATTTCCATTATTGGGCTCCTTTGGGTGCCGGTTTACGGCGAAAACGCAGCGATTGGTGGGCCAGCGCGACCAGGATCAAGACCGTTGAGCCGATGACCAGCATATAGACGCCGATGTCAAAGATCAGGACGGTCGACAATTTGACGGTGCCAATAAGGGGCAGGGCCAGGTCGATCTTGAAGGCTGCCAGGAAGGGTCGGGCTACCCACCAGGCCGAAACGGCGGCCCCGCCGGCAATCAGGGCCCCCAGGCCCAGCCAGTATTGAGGCTTGATGTTCTGGCGTGCTTCAACCCACAGGGTGCCGCCTACCACATATTGCAGAATGATGGCTGTCGCAAAGATCAGACCGGCCACAAAACCACCGCCGGGCAGATTGTGCCCGCGCAGCAAGAAGAACACCGACACCAGTGCCGCCATGGGCAGTAACAGGCGTGCCAGTATGGCCGGTACCTTCATGGTGCCGTGCGGGGCCAGCAGCGTTTTGGGGTCGATGGGGTCAACCTCTGCCGGGGCATCGACAGAGGCTCCTTTCTGGCGACGCAATGGGCCGTCCTTGATGGTCTCTGGTGGCGGACGAAACCGGCGCAGCAGTGCAAAAACGGTCATGGCCACAATGCCCAGCACGATGATTTCACCCAGCGTATCAAACGCCCGGAAATCGACCAGAATCACGTTGACCACATTGTTGCCGTCCCCTTCGGGCAGCGCGTTTTCGACGAAAAAGGTTGCAATATCGTTGTTGTAACCGCGTGTCATGACGGCATAGGCCAGTGTGGCAACGCCGATACCGCCCATGATCGCTACCAACAGATCGCGAGAACGGCGCAGCAGTGCCTTGGGCTGGTCGACGACGTAATTTTCTTCAGCCTTGACGCGTGGGGGCAACCAGCGCAGGCCAAGCAGGATCAGAACGACGGTCACGACCTCGACGGCAATCTGGGTCAGGGCCAGATCGGGTGCGGACAGCCATGCAAACGTCATGGCGGTGATCAGCCCGGCACCACCCGACATGGCCAGGGCTGCCAGCCGGTGATACTTGGCCTGAACGGCGGCACCGATGGCACAGGCGCCACCAGCCAGCCATAGTGTCAGGAAGAACAGATCAACCGGCGTTGACCGTTGCGGGTCAAGCCAGCCACCCGACATCAAGGGTAGTGCGGCCACGGTGATCGATAAGGTCACCACCAGCAGCATCTGGCGTTGCAGGCGTGTGGTGGCGATCCAATCCATCAGGTAAGACGCCCCGGCGTCAATTTTTTCCAGCAGGGTTTCAAAGGTCTGACGCCCATTGAGGCGATAAATCGAAAAGCCGTCATTGTCCTGGTCATCGGCGCGTATGGTGCCGCGTGGACCCAGCAAGTGCCACAACAGCACGCCACCAAACAGGGCGACCAGACTCATGACCAGGGGCAGGTTGAAGCCATGCCAGATTTTCAGGCTGAACTCGGGCGAG
>JAAYID010000116.1 GCA_012744285.1 Alcaligenaceae bacterium | reverse complement strand
GCCACGCACACGGTTTTCCAGTGGGGCAATGAAACGCTGCATGATAAGTACCTCAAGCCTGCGCTGCGGGGTGAAAAGGTGGCTGCTTTCGCTATTACCGAGCCCAACTCCGGATCTGATGCGGCCTCACTGCGTACCCGTGCCACCCGGGTGGACGGCGGGTTCGTGCTGAATGGCACGAAAATGTTCACCAGCAATGGCACCGTGGCCGATTTCATTACGGTCGTGGCCACCACCGACCCGTCCAAGGGGCTGAAAGGGCTTGACCTGTTTCTGGTCGATACCACCAGCCCCGGTTTTTCGGTCGGGCGAAAACTCGACAAGTTTTCGGTGCGCAGTTCAGATACCGGTGAGTTGGTGTTTGAAAACGTCTTTGTGCCCGATGACCATTACCTGAATAACGGTTCGGGCAGCAGCTTCCTGAATGCCTACAAGTCTCTGACGGTTGACCGTATCTTTACGGCGGCGTTGGCGCTGGGCGGTGGTCGGGCGGCCTATGATTCGGCGTTGACGTATGCCAAAGAGCGCGAGCAGTTCGGTCAGCCTATCGGCAAGTTTCAGGCCGTGCAATTTCGCCTGGTTGATATGCTGGCCAAGCTCGAGCAAGCGCGCTTGTATACCTACCACGCGGCAGCGTTGGCAGACCAGAATGCGCCGATTACCACCGAGGCTGCCTTGGCAAAAATTGTGGCGGCTGAGGGTTGTCACGAAGTGTGCGAAATGGCCATGTCGGTGTATGGTGGCTACGGGCTCATGAATGAGTATCCGGTGCAGCGCTTTTTGCGTGATTCGTATTTCCCCATGATCGGGGGCGGTACCGGCGACATCATGCGACTTATCGTTTCACGGCAGCTTGGTTTTTAAGCGAGGCGGTCAAATTACAAAACTGCAAGATAAGCAGGTTCCAACATAAAACACGTTTAATTTTTTACAACTGCAGGAGACATACAAATGAAGAAAAGCCTCTTGGCCTTTGCACTGGCCGCTGTCATGCCCATTTCGGCCGCTGTGGCCCAGGACACCATCAAAGTGGGCCTGATCGTCGGTGAAACCGGGCCGGGCGCTTCGTTGGGCATTCCGTATAAAAGCACGTTTGCCATCATGCCCGAAACACTGGGTGGCCTGAAGGTCGATATCGTCATGCTCGATGACGCCACTGATGCCACATTGGCCGTCAAGCAAGCCCGCAAACTGGTAGAGCAAGACAAGGTCGACCTGATTTTCGGTTCGGGTAACGTGCCTACCGCCATTGCCGTCTCCGAAGTCACCAACGAAGCTAAAGTGCCGCAAATTGCACTGACGCCCACCCCGCTGAAGCCCGACACCAGCCCCTGGACATTCTCCATTCCCCAGCCCATGAATGTCATGTCGGTGCCTGTGGTCAAGCACATGAAGGCCAATGGCGTCAAAACCGTTGGCTTTATCGGTTTCACCGACTCCTGGGGTGAGCTGGTCATCAACAATTTCAAGAACGTGCCGGGTAACGATATCAAGGTTGTCGCTGAAGAGCGTTACGCACGTAACGACACCAGCGTGGCTGGCCAGATCCTGAAAATCCTCGCCGCCAAGCCTGATGCCGTTCTGGTTGGTGGTTCGGGTACGCCGGCCGCCTTGCCTCATACCGAACTGCGCAAGCGCGGCTATAAGGGCCCCATTTACCACAATCCAGCCGTTATCAATAAAGACTTCCTGCGTGTGGGTGGTCAGGCCGTTGAAGGGGGCTATGCCATAACAGGCCCGGTTATCGTGGCCGAGCAGCTTGATGACAGCAACCCCATCAAAGCCGTGGCGCTTGATTTCACCAAACGCTACGAAGACAAGTACGGTAAAGGCAGCGTTAGCGCATTCTCGGCCTACTCCTGGGATGCCTACCTGATTGCCGATCAGGCGGTACGTACCGCGGCAGAAAAAGCCAAGCCAGGTACCCAAGAGTTCCGTAACGCCATCCGTGATGCCCTTGAGTCGGGCAAGGAAGTGGTCGGTGTGCACGGTGTTTACACCATGACACCGAAAGACCACACCGGTGTCGACGCGCGCTCTGCCGCTCTGGTTCAGGTGAATAACGGTGGCTGGAAACTGATCAAGGTTGACTGATCCCCGTAGTTTTCAACGTGCATGAAAAAGGCCGTGCCCTTGTTTGGGGCACGGCCTTTTCACGGGCACCCGGCATGGGAGCATACCTGCAGGTGCAGGCCCTGCTGCAGGCCGGCGACAGACAACCGGGGTCAGCCAGGGCCGATGACAGGGTCCTGTGTGCTGCAACCCTTCCGTCTTTACAGTACGTAGCGTGCCAGGTCTTCTTTATTGGCGGTTTCTTCCAGTTTGTCATTGACGTAGGCCGCGTCAATGACAACCGTCTTGCCACTGCTGGTGGTGGCATTGAACGACAGGTCTTCCAGCAGTTTTTCCATCACGGTGTACAGCCGGCGAGCCCCGATGTTCTCGGTGCGTTCATTCACGTCGAAGGCCAGTTCGGCCAGGCGGTTGACCCCTTCATCGGTGAATTCCAGCGCCACTTCTTCGGTGGCCAGCAGCGCACTGTATTGCTTGGTCAGCGAGGCATCGGTATCGCAAAGAATTCGTACGAAATCTTGCGCCGTCAACGAATCAAGTTCAACCCGGATCGGGAAACGGCCTTGCAATTCAGGGATCAGGTCTGACGGGCGCGACAGGTGAAACGCACCCGAGGCGATGAACAGGATGTGGTCGGTACGTACGACGCCATACTTGGTGTTGACCGTTGTGCCCTCGACCAGGGGCAGCAGGTCACGCTGAACACCCTGACGTGAGACGTCGCCGCCCGATTGTTCCTGGCGTGTGGCGATTTTGTCGATTTCGTCAAGAAAGACAATGCCATTCTGTTCGGCATTGGCCACCGCCACGCTGCGCAAGTCTTCTTCGTTGATGCGCTTGGCCGCCTCTTCTTCCGTAATCAGCTTGAACGCTTCCTTGACCGGCATCTTGCGTGTTTTCTTCTTTTCGCGGCCCAGACCGGCGAACATGCCACGCAGTTGTTCGGTCATTTCTTCCATGCCGGGAGGGGCCATGATTTCCATTTGCGGCATGGGCTGCTGGACTTCGATTTCGATTTCCATGTCGTCGATCTGGCCTTCGCGCAGACGCTTGCGGAAGGTCTGGCGCGCCGCATTTTCTTCACGTTGCGGTTCGCCATGTGCGTTGCGGGGCGGCGGAATCAGGACGTCAAGAATGCGATCTTCGGCGGCGTCTTCGGCCTGGGTGCGGACGCGGCGCATTTCCTGCTCACGGGTCTGCTTGATGGAAATCTCGATCAGGTCGCGAATAATGGTGTCGACATCGCGGCCAACATAGCCCACTTCCGTGAATTTGGTGGCTTCAATTTTGATGAAGGGTGCGTTGGCCAGCTTGGCCAGGCGCCGGGCAATTTCGGTTTTGCCCACGCCGGTGGGGCCGATCATCAGGATGTTTTTGGGGACGATTTCGTTGCGCAGGGGCTGGGGCACCTGCTGGCGGCGCCAGCGGTTACGCAGGGCCACCGCGACCGAGCGCTTGGCTTTTTGCTGGCCAACGATATGCTTGTCGAGTTCAGAGACGATCTCGCCGGGGGTCATGTTCAGTGCAGTCATAAGGGTGGACTCAAAGCGTTTCAATAACGTGATTCTGGTTGGTGTAAATGCACAGGTCACCGGCAATTTCGAGGGATTTCTTGACGATGTCGGCAGGGGGCAGGTCGGTGTTCTTGATCAGGGCCAGTGCTGCCGATTGTGCATAGGCACCGCCTGATCCGATCGCCGCGAGGCCATGTTCGGGCTCCAGGACATCACCGTTACCGCTAAGGATCAGTGAGTGCTCTGCGTCGGCCACGATCAGCATGGCTTCAAGCCGTCGCAGGACGCGGTCGGTGCGCCAGTCGCGCGTCAGTTCGACGGCGGCGCGCATCAGGTTGCCCTGGTGTTTTTCGAGTTTCCCTTCGAAGCGTTCTTGCAGCGTGAAGGCGTCCGCCGTCGCACCGGCAAAGCCGGCGAGCACGCGATCGTGATAAAGCCGGCGAATCTTGCGTGCGGTGCCTTTGAAAACGATATTGCCCAGGGTCACCTGGCCATCGCCGCCAATGGCAACCTGGTTGCCCCGACGAACGCAAAGAATGGTTGTAGCGTGAAATTGTTCCATGGATTTTTTCCCCTTGACCTGTACAAATGGGGGCTGAGATTGAAAGTTCAAGATATTCCGGCGTTACCGGACGTATCAGAGCGTTCTGGCTCATGCCATGTCTGTCTGGCGCATGCGTTCGCGATGACATCCGGGTATGTCAGGTCTTCATCGGGCATGGCTTGATGCTGGCATAAAAAAACCCGCAGGACATACAGCGGGTTTTTCGATAAAGCAGCGCAGTGTGCGCCGTTGTTACTGCGACTGATCAGTCGCCGTAAAGCTTCTGGCGCATTTCACGGCGTTCCTGGGCTTCCAGAGACAATGTGGCCGTTGGGCGGGCCAGCAGGCGCGGGATGCCAATAGGTTCACCCGTTTCTTCACACCAGCCATATGAGCCGCTGTCAATCAGCGACAGCGATTGCTGTACTTTTTTCAGCAGTTTGCGCTCGCGGTCACGGGTGCGCAGCTCAAGGGCATGCTCTTCTTCAATCGTTGCCCGATCGGCTGGATCGGGAACGAACTGGGTTTCACGAAGATGTTCTGTCGTGATGTCGGCATTGGTAAGGATCTCTTGCTCGAGCTGCTTGAGTCGATTCTTGAAGAAGGCCAGTTGTGCCTCGTTCATGTAGTCAGACTCGGGCATGGCCAAGAGCTCTTGTTCGGTGAGCAGCTTGGTTTGAGCTTCTTCTTTGGTAGTGGCTGACTTCGTGGCCATGATGTACCCCTAAAAGTAAAACGTCAAAACAGACGGTCAGACCAGACAGTTGTCCAGCCCTTGACGGAAAATGTCTTCTGGCAGTTTGCGCCCGATGAAGACCATTTTGGTGGACGGTTTCTCGCTGGAAAGCCAGGCTTTGCCGGGTTCTGCGCCCATCATCATGTGAACGCCCTGGAACAGCATGCGGCGGTTGATCCCCTTGATGAACAGAATACCCTTGTAACGCAGAAGGTCCGGGCCGTAAATCTGGACAATGCCGCCCAGGAATTCTTCAAGACGCTCGGGGTCGAACGCTTTTTTGGAACGGTAAACAAACGCACCGATTTCATCGTTGTGATGAGCATGGTGGTGGTGGTGATGCCCGTGATCATGGCCATGCCCGTGGTCATGATGGCAGTGTTCGTCACACGTGTGATCGTGGTCGTGGGCAGCGTCAGGGTGTTCTTCCGCCAGGAAGTCCGGGTCGATATCCAGAATGGCGTTCAGATTGAAGCCGCTCAGGTCCAGCACATCGTTGATGTCGGCTTCACCGAAGTGAACCGGTTTGATGGGAGCACGCGGGTTGATGTGCACCAGGCGGGCACGCAAGGTCTGGTACTCGTCTTCGGACACCAGGTCTTTTTTTGAAACCAGAATGCGATCAGCAAAACCCACCTGCTTCTGTGCTTCTTCCTGTTTGTCCAGGGTGTCCATGCCGTGCTTGGCATCGACAATGGTGATGACGGCATCGAGGCGATAGTAATCGGCGATGTCATCATCCATGAAGAATGTCTGGCAGACCGGGCCGGGGTTGGCCATACCGGTGGTTTCGAGCACGATCCGGTCAAATTTGATGTCACCGGCTTCGCGCTTGATGCGCAGGTCGTTCAGGGTGTCTTGAAGGTCGCCGCGTACGGTGCAGCAGACGCAACCGTTGCTCAGTTCAATGATTTGTTCGTCGCTTTCCTGAACCAGCAGCTCGTTATCGATGCTTTCGGGCCCGAATTCGTTTTCGATCACGGCAATGCGCTGGCCGTGATTTTCTGACAGTACCCGCTTGAGCAGCGTGGTTTTGCCTGCACCCAGAAACCCGGTAAGAATGGTGACCGGCACCATTTTGTCGATTTTTACTGCGCTATTCATCGTAAAGCTCACAAGGCGCGGCCCGAATATTGCAAAGCGCTTGTCAAGCGACTACGACTTTATTCCTGAACCGCGAAAAAATAATTAACGTGCGATTACATCACAGCAAGGCAATTAGAGCAAACTTTTGTGTTAGTCCTTGTATTTTCAAAGAAAATCCGGTTTTTCTCAGGAATGTGCGTGGCTGTGGGGGTGGGTATGACCGTGTGCCAGCTGCTTTTCGTGGCAAGGGTTGCACAGGGCACGTAGTTCGGTTTCGTGATGGTTCAGTACAAACCCCGCGCTGGCCACTTTCTGGGCCAGCTGGCGATGCAGCTTGGGGTCGCTGAACTCGGCCACGGCACCGCATTCGGTGCAGATGACCAGAATGTCATGCCGGTCACCGGCCGCGTCCATGCAGGCGGCCCAGGCATTGACGGCGTCGAGCCGATGGATAAGGCCTTCAGCAATCAGGAAGTCAAGCGCCCGGTAGACCGTAGGGGGCGCGGCCCCGGGTTGTACTTTACGGATTTCGTCGAGCAGTTCGTAGGCTTTCACGCTGCGTTGGCGTTGCAACAGGATTTCAAGCACCTTGCGCCGGATAGGCGTCAAACGCCGCCCGCGTTGGGTACATAGCGTTTCGGCGGTGTCGAGCAGGGTGTTGAGGGACTGTACAGAAGCGGATGATGTTGAACTGGACATGGTTGTTAGTGACAGCGGGTATGTTATAACATAACCCTTCTGTGCTGATGGTTCCTTAAACTAACCCCCATTATGTCTGTTTTATCGCGCATTGTGCGCAAACACGGTGCCTGGCAAGGCTCTGCCGTCCTGTTGTCGGCTTTCGACCGGCTGTGGCGCGTGGGGCTGGTTGTGCTTGTGCTGTGGGGGCTGACGGGCTGGGCGCTGCAGTGGTGGTAAGCCCATGACGGATTCGGCCATTGAACTGGATCAGGTGTCGCTGGGGTGGCGTGATCGCATTGCCGTTCGTGATGTGACCGGTGTTTTTCGTCGGGGCTCGCTGACCGCCTTGGTCGGCCCCAACGGGGCTGGCAAATCAACCCTGATCAAGGGCATCATGGGGCAGCTCAGCCCTGTTCGTGGCACGATCCGGTTTGCCCACGATATTGTCAATCAGATCGCCTGTTTGCCCCAGGTTGGCGAGCTGGACAAAAGTTTCCCGGTGACGGTTTACGATCTGGTGGCCTTGGGGGCGTGGCGACGCACGGGCTGGTGGCGTCGTTTCGGACGCTCCGAGCATGCGCGTGTGCAACATGCCCTTGAAACCGTTGGGCTGGCCGATTTCGGGCGCCGCATCATTGGCACGTTGTCGGGAGGGCAATTGCAGCGGGCACTGTTTGCCCGGCTGATGATGCACGATGCCCAGGTCCTGATCCTTGATGAGCCGTTTGCCGCCGTCGATCGGGACACGACCGATGACCTGATGCGTTTGTTGCAGCAGTGGCACAACGAGGGGCGAACCGTCGTTGCGGTATTGCATGATCTTGATCTGGTGCGCGAGCAGTTTCCGCAGTCGGTGTTGCTGGGTGGGCAGGTCGTGGCCTGGGGTGACACGACCACCGTGCTGACGTCTGAAAACCTTCATCTGGCGCGCCATTTGTGCGCAGGGGATTACCTGTGAATGCGCTGACCGAGTTGCTGTTTTCCCCTTTTGTCGAGTTCGCGTTCATGCGCAAGGCGCTGGCGGGCTCGATTTCGGTGGCTTTTGCGGCCGGGCCTCTGGGCGTGTTTTTGATTCTGCGACGTATCAGTCTGATGGGCGACGCCATGGCGCATGCGATTTTGCCTGGCGTGGCAGTGGGGTTTCTGGTGGCCGGGTTGTCGTTGTGGGTCATGGCGCTGGGGGGCGTGATTACCGGTTTGCTGGTGGCCTTTCTTGCAGGCCTGGTATCCCGGTTTACGCCGCTTCGTGAAGATGCCAGTTTCGCAGCCTTTCATCTGGTGTCGTTGGGGCTGGGGGTCTTGCTGGTGTCGTTGCGTGGCTCAAACATGGACCTGATCCATGTTTTGTTCGGCAGTGTGCTTGGGCTGGACGATGCTGCGCTGCTACTGGTCACCGCGACGGCTACCGTCACCTTGCTGTCATTGGCCCTCATTTTCCGGGCACTGGTCGCAGAGTGTCTTGACCCCGGTTTTTTGCGTGCCGAGCAGGGCTCCGGTTCGTTGAGCTATCTGGTGTTTTTGTTTTTGCTGGTCTTGACGCTGGTCGCCGGATTCCAGGTGCTGGGTACGTTGATGGTAGTCGGCATCATGATGCTGCCGGCGGCTGCGGCGCGCTTCTGGGTGCGGTCGGTAGGGCGGCAGATGGTGTTTGCCGGCCTGAGTGGTGCGCTGGCATCGTATGCAGGGCTGTTGGTGTCGTTCTATGCCAATGTCCCGGCTTCAGCCGCCATTATCTTGTCGGCAGGGTTGTTTTATTTTTTATCGTTGGGTTTGGGGCCGCAGGGCGGGTTGTTACAGGTCGTCCGGCAAGCCAGGGCACGTCGCGCTCATATGGCGGCCATTCCCGATTGAGTCTTTCAAGGGTTGTCATGTTTCATCATTGCGTAGGTGTTCTGCAGCGTGCAGGCAGGTGGCTTGGTCGTACAGGGTTGTCCTGTGTAGCTGGTACGGTGCTGGCTTTGGGGGTCGTTTCCGGTGTCCGGGCAGCAGAACCTGTTGCCGTCGTGGCCAGTTTTTCGATTCTGGGCGATATGGTCAAGGTTATTGGGGGCGATCAGGTGATCCTGACGACCTTGATCGGGCCTGGGGGGGATGCCCATGCCTTTGATCCGGCACCTGCCGACATGCGCACCCTGGCTACCGCCAAAGTCCTGGTGACCAATGGGCTCGGGTTTGAGGGCTGGATGCCTCGTCTCGTGAAAGCGTCAGGTTTCAAGGGAAAGCAAATCGTGGCTTCAGAGGGGGTCAAGCTGCGCAACCTGGCGAATGGTCATGACCATCATAGCCATGATCACAAGGTGCCTGCGGGTCATCACGACCATGATCATCATGATGATCACAAGAATCACGCGCATGATCATGACAATCACGACAATCACCGCGATCATACGGCCGCTTCAGGCACTCGTGGCGATTCAGCGACGGTGGATCCACACGCCTGGCAAGACTTGGAAAACGGTGTGATCTATGCCCGCAACATTGCCCGGGGTCTGGCCGAAGCGGATCCGGCCAATGCGGCACAGTATCAGCAGCGTGCTGACCAGTATGTGGCGTCAATGCGTGAGCTGCATGCTGCAATCGGTCAGGCGTTGCAGGCCATTCCGTCCGGGCGTCGTCGTGTGGTGACGCCTCATGATGCGTTTGGCTATTTTGATCAAGCTTATGGGGTGACGTTCGTGTCGGCGGCCGGGCTGTCGTCGGATGCCGAGCCGTCCGCCAAAGATATTGCCCGCCTTGTGCGCGACATTAAAGCCAGTGCCAGCACTGCATTGTTTACCGAAGGTGTGTCAGGCAGCGGCCGGGTGATTGAGCAAGTGGCACGTGAAACGGGCCTGGAGGTTGGCGGCCCCTTGTTCAGTGACTCCCTGGCAGCGCCCGGTCAACCCGCCGACACCTATTTGGGCATGTTCCGCTGGAATGCCGACCAGATCATCTCGGCGTTGCAGCAGTCACGCCAGTAACGTCTGGCGCAGGCTTGCCCCGACGGGTTACGTTGTGTCGCCGCTGTCGGGCCGCTCGCCAGTGGCCGCGTTGTCGGTCGGGTTGCGTCGATTGGCGCGCGGATGAGCCTTGTCGTACACCTGGGCAAGGTGCTGGAAGTCGAGGCGTGTATAAATCTGGGTGGTTGAAATATTGGCGTGGCCCAGCAGCTCTTGCACGGCCCGAAGGTCTTGTGCCGATTGCAGGACATGGCTGGCAAAGCTGTGGCGCAGGCTGTGAGGGTGCACGTGTACCGGCAGCCCCGCTTGTTTTGCCAGTTTTTCAAGTTGCAGCTGCACCACCCGGGGCGAAATGCGTCGGCCGCGCTCGCCCAAAAACAGGGCGGCGGTGTCTGAGGCCGACAGTGCTGTGCCCGGTCGGGTCAGCCGGCTTCGCTCGTTCAGCCATTGCTCTGTCGCTGCTACGGCTTGCCGGCCCAACGGTGCATGGCGCATTTTTCCCCCCTTGCCGGTGACAATCACTTCGGCGGTATCCAGCGCCAGCCAGCTGGTCGAGGTGTAGTCTGCAGTGCGCGTATAGGTGATGTCCAGACTGACGAGTTCTGACAGCCGCAGTCCACAGGAATATAAAATTTCGAACATGGCCTGGTCACGATGGGCGACGGGTGTCGAGGGCGAGGGAAGATTCGGTCGGTCAAGCAGCACCTGGGTCTGTTCGACAGAAAGTGCCTTGGGCAGGCCGCGCGGGATTTTCGGCGCCCGGATGCCATGTGCCGGGTTGTGGTCCTGTCCGGTTGTTGTTGCCCACCACTGGAAAAAACTGCGCCACGCCGCCAGAGCCCGTGCCAGACTGCGTGGTTTTTGACCTTCCGCGTGCAGCCGGGCTACGGCCTGGCGCAGCTGGCTGTTTGACAGCGACTCAAGGGTGGCGTCAGGATACAGCCGTTGCAGGTGATCCAGGTCGTGCGTGTACCCCGCCAGCGTATGGTGAGAATAGCGACGTTCTGCGGACAGATGCGCCAGCCACCGTCGGATCGGGTCACCGTCAAGGGTCATGGGGCCGGGGGCGCCAGACGGGTCAGGGCCGCTCCGGCCAGTTCGCCCAGAATCTCCAGGAACGCCGTTCCCATGTCAGGGGTGAACCGTTCGCCGTCGGCAGCACCAAATACCAGTACGCCCAAAAGAGCGCCTGCTTCAGGGCGGCGTAACGGAACCGCCGCAATGGATTGGATGTCAGGCCCCAGCCATGATGCGACGAGGCTGTCTTTGGCCGGGCCGCAATACGGAGCGCCCAGCGCTTCAACCCACTGTTTTGTTTCAGTGCTGACATCATCAGTGGTGTGGTCGGGTAAACGGGTATCGATGCCCCAGAGCCGCAGCGTGGTGTCGGGCAGGCCAAACAGGTCGGCCAGGTGACGGACGACCAG
>JAAYID010000115.1 GCA_012744285.1 Alcaligenaceae bacterium | reverse complement strand
GCGCGAAGCGGCCGGCGCTGTTGATACACAAAGCCGTACCTTGCGGGCGCGCTACAGCGTACCGACTGATGCGCCCGAGTTGCAGTTGGGCAGTGTGGTGCGCATCGGTTTTCTGGATGACCAGGCCGGCCCGCAGACCAGTTTTGTCGTGCCTGTCGCTGCGGTCAGCGAGCGTGGGCAGGGCGCGCAGGTATGGCGTTTGCGAGAGGGCAAGGTCACGCCGGTTGCGGTGACGTTGCTGGGGATGGACGCTGAAACGGCGCGAATTGCCGGGGCGTTACAGGCCGGTGATGTGGTGGTGGCCCTTGGAACCCACCTGTTGCATGATGGCATGGTTGTTCGGGAACATCAGAAATGAGCTTCCCGAACCTGTCGGCGCTGGCGGTCAAAGAGCGGGCGCTAACCTTGTTTTTCCTGGTTCTGGCGGTCATTGCCGGAATCTACGCATTCATGGCATTGGGTCGTGCCGAAGATCCGCCGTTTACTGTCCGTGCGTTGGTCGTTTCCGCCGCATGGCCGGGTGCCACGCCAACCGAACTGCAGACGCAGGTGGTTGACCGTCTTGAAAAGCGTCTTCAAGAGGTAACCAATCTGTACAAGATCGAGTCCTCGATTCGTCCGGGTCAGGCCAACCTGCAGGTCGAATTTCTGGATTACACCCCGAAAGAGCAGGTGCCCGATCTGTTTTATGAAGTCAGAAAGCGCATGCAGGAAGAGGCAGGCAGTTTGCCGCCTGGCGTGATTGGCCCGATGGTCAATGATGACTTTGCCGATGTGTATTTCAGCCTGATGGCGATTACGGCACCAGGTTTGCCCATGCGCGAACTGACCCGCGATGCCGAAGTCCTCCGTGACCGTATCCGGCAGGTGCCCGGGGTACGCAAGGCCCTGATTCTGGGTGAACGCCCCGAGCGGGTGTTCATTGATTTTGATTTGGCCCGGTTGAACAACCTTGGCGTATCGGCGGCCGACATTTTTCAGGCGATTGAGTCGCACAACAGCCTGATGCCGGCGGGTCGCCTGGAAACGCAGGGCCCCAGGGTTTATCTGCGTCTGGACAGCGATCTGTCGAATCTTGACCAGCTGGCGTCAGTGCCGTTGCGTATCGGTGACCGGTTGATCCAGCTTGCCGACGTGGCAACGGTAAGGCAGGGCTATGAAGACCCGCCCGTGTATCTGGTGCGATCGCGTGGTGAGGATGCCCTGCTGATTGGCATTGTTATGGAAGATGGTGTCAATGGTCTTGATCTGGGTGACCGGTTGCAAGACTTCATTGCCGCCGAGCGCGAGCGCCTGCCGTTGGGGATGTCGCTGGATATTCTGACCAACCAGGCTGAAGCCATTTCCGGGGCAGTCAATCTGTTCCAGGTCAAGTTCTTTGCGGCGATTGCCGTGGTGGTGGCGGTCAGCATGCTGGCCATCGGTGTCAAGGCCGGCCTGATTGTGGGCATTGCCGTGCCGCTGACACTGGGTATTACGTTCATGATCATGCTGCTGATGAACATCAACCTGGATCGCGTCACCCTTGGGGCGTTGATTCTGGCCTTGGGTTTGCTGGTGGATGACGCCATCATTGCGGTGGAAATGATGCTGGTCAAGATGGAAGCGGGGTGGGATCGGGTCCGGGCTGCAGCCCATGCCTGGAACGTGACGGCCGCACCCATGCTGTACGGTACGCTGGTGACGGTGGCAGGGTTTATTCCGGTCGGGTTCGCCATGTCTGCGGTGGGCGAATATACCGGTAACATTTTCTGGGTGCTGGGTATCGCCTTGGTCGTTTCCTGGCTGGTGGCCGTCGTTTTTGTGCCTTACCTGGGGGTGAAGTTGTTGCCTGAGGTCGGACAGGGCGGTGGGCATGCGCATGATGCCTATCAAACTCCGGGTTATGTCCGGTTGCGGGCGCTGATTACCTGGTGCGTGGTGCGTCGAAAAACGGTAGTGCTCGGTACGGTGGCCCTGCTGGTTGTTGCGATTGCCGGCATGGCGACGGTCGTGCAGAAGCAGTTTTTCCCGGCGTCCGATCGGCCCGAGGTTCTGGTCAGTGTCTATCTGCCTCAAGGCAGCAGTATCCGTGTTACCGATGACACTGTGCGCAAGGTCGAGGCACTGCTTTCGTCAGATGACGATGTGCG
>JAAYID010000114.1 GCA_012744285.1 Alcaligenaceae bacterium | reverse complement strand
GGGCCTCGGATTCAACCATCAGAACAGCCGCTTCAGTACCCGCAACGATCAGATCCATATCGGACGATTTCAGCTGCGATGCGGTCGGATTCAGCACGTATTGACCATTAATGTAGCCCACACGAGCAGCGCCGATGGGGCCATTGAATGGAATACCGGAAATTGCCAGAGCTGCCGATGCGCCAATCATGGCGGGGATATCGGGATCAACTTCAGGATTAACCGACAAAGTATGAATGATGACCTGGACATCGTTGTAGAACCCTTCCGGGAACAACGGACGCAACGGGCGATCGATCAGACGGGATGTCAGGGTTTCTTTTTCGGACGGCTTGCCTTCGCGTTTGAAAAAACCACCCGGAATGCGACCGGCTGCATAGGTTTTTTCAACATAATCAACAGTAAGCGGGAAAAAATCTTGACCGGGCTTGGCCTTCTTGGCCGCAACAACGGTCGCCAACACAACAGTGTCGTCAACCGAGACAACTACAGCACCACTGGCCTGACGGGCAATTTCGCCCGTTTCAAGTACCACGGTGTGCTGGCCGTACTGAAACGACTTGGTCACTTTATTGAACATTATTGATGATCCTTACAATTAAAAAAACCGTGCGCACCACGAGGAGCGCTCGTGGCAGGCACGGTTGTACATCGTGGGGAACCCGCCCCAGATATCACTTACGCAGACCGAGTTTTTCGATCAGTGCGCGATATGCATCGGGGTTACGACCCTTCAGGTAATCAAGCAGCTTGCGACGGCGGCTGACCATACGCAGCAGGCCACGACGCGAGTGGTGATCTTTTTTGTGCTCTTTGAAGTGACCGGTCAGTTCGTTGATACGGGCTGTCAGCAATGCAACCTGTACTTCAGGAGAACCTGTGTCGCCCTGGGCGCGCTGGAATTGTGAAACGATGTCGGATTTTTTGATGTCGGCTACGGACATAATTGACCTCTTTGACTGGCGACAGGGCCGAGGTGCCCTGACGTGAATTGAAAAAATACGCGTGTTGCCCCGCAACTTGCGCAAGGCACCCGCCATTATAACGGATTCGGTAGAATTTGCTGGCCGACGCCTTCACAAGATGGCCTGCATGACGCACCGCCCCGGGCAATAGCCTTTCGACTACAGGAACCTCGATGACACACCATACTGTCGCCACCCCGCCCTATCGCCACACTCAACGCTTGCGTCGAATCCTGGCGTGCATTCTGGCCAGCAGCGCCGGTATGGCGCTGACCGCCTGCGTGAGCATCAAGACAGTCACCCCGGGCACCCCGGTTACACAGGTCATACAACAATTCGGTCAACCGACATTGACCTGCCCTCTGGGCACCGGCGGGCAACGGCTGATCTGGAGCCAGCAACCGGGGGGACAGGAGGCCTGGGGTACGACTACAGATGCTGAAGGCCGCGTCGGCCCGGTCACTCAGCTGCTGACCGATGCTCATTTCCAGGTTCTGAAAACTGGTACCTGGACCCCCGAACAGCTGTTGTGTGAATTCGGCCCCCCCGCAGAAAAAACAGCAGTGGGGCTACCGTCATCGTTGCAGATTGTCTGGAGCTGGCGCTACATGCAAGATGGCGTGTGGTATTCGCTGATGCATGTTTACCTGGGCCGGGACGGCGAACAGGTAACCCGTTTCCACCCCGGCCCGGACCCCCGTTATGAAGCCGACAGCTGGTGGTGGAATTAAGGATCTGGACCCGGGCCCTGAACTGGGCCCGCACATTATTCAGGTATAACGCGCCGGCATTTCAGCCACCGCATTTTCAGGCTCAGGCGCGACGGGCCCCCAACTGGCGCGCCTTGCGTATACGCCACAACATCACCCCCCAACCCGACAGGCCATACACCACAAACAAACCAAACAAGACCAGCGGAGGATCACTGGAGACGAACACAAAAGCCGCCACCACCACCAAAATACCCCAGAACGGGACGCTACGGCCCAAGGCAAATGACTTTCCGCTGTAGAACGGCAAATTGGTCACCATGGCAATACCGGCATAAACCGTCAGGGTAAAACCAACCCAGGCAATGGTGTGGTCTTGCAACGCAAACTTGTTATCGACAGCCAGCCACATATACCCTGCCACCAATGCGGCGGCGGCAGGACTGGGCAAACCTTGAAAAAAACGCTTGTCGACAACCGCAATATTGGTGTTGAAACGGGCCAGACGCAACGCTGCCCCCACCACATAAATAAATGCAGCCAGCCAACCCCAACGCCCGAGCCCCTGCAACGACCACTCGTAGATGATCAGCGCAGGCGCGATACCAAACGAAGTCATGTCGGACAATGAATCATATTGCTCACCAAACGCCGACTGGGTGTTGGTCAGACGGGCAACCCGCCCATCCATCCCGTCAAACACCATCGCCATGAAAATGGCGATGGCCGCCAGTTCATAGCGACCATTGATGGCCTGGACAATGGCATAAAACCCCGCAAACAGGTTAGCCGTCGTGAACGCATTGGGCAGCAGGTAAATGCTGCGTCGGCGCCGGGTTTCGTCGGAAAAGGAATTAGGCATAGTCAGACTCGGGAGAGCGTGTTTGGCAAACGCTGTCGTACTCAGGCAGCGGGCTGTTCGGGCAGTTCGGCCAGAACCGTGCTGGTCGCACTGACCTTGTCACCAATAGAGACACGCGGACGCGACCCCAGAGGCAGGTAAACATCGACCCTCGATCCAAACCGGATGAAGCCATAACGCTGCCCTGCAAACAGTTGGTCACCCGGTTTAGCGTAACAAAGAATGCGCTTGGCGACCAGACCAGCGACCTGGACCGCAGTCACCACATGCCCCGATGCAGCGCGAATGACCGTCGCATTCCGCTCGTTTTCGAGCGAAGCCTTGTCGAGCGCGGCATTGACAAACTTGCCAGGAAAATAATCAACGGACACCACCGTGCCCGTCACAGGCGCCCGGTTGGAGTGCACGTTGAAAACATTCATGAACACACTGATCTTGAGCGCACGTCGGCCAGCATAGGTGTCATCGACCTCTTCAACCGCCACAATACGACCATCGGCCGGACTGAGCACATTGTTTTCACCGTCAGGCGCCATACGGGCCGGATCTCGAAAAAATTGCAGGACAAACAGCGACAACAGCCAGAAAATGACGGACACCGCCGGCGACCAGAAGGTAACCAGAATGGAAATAGCCACGATACCGGCCAGAAATGGCCAGCCTTCACGGGCAATGATGGGGTGCGGATAGGAAGGTTTGTGCATAGATTAAAAGGCAAAAAAACAGCGGGGCCAGGTCTTGCAAGCCTGGCATGCGACCTGACCCCGCCAGTTTTTAGCCGGAGCGTTTAGTTCTTGGACTGGTCAACCAGCTTGTTGGCCGCAATCCAGGGCATCATGGCGCGCAGCTTGCCACCCACCTGTTCGATTTGCGATTCAGCATTGATGCGACGACGCGAAATCAGCGTCGGTGCGCCAGCCTGGTTTTCAAGGATAAAGCTCTTGGCATATTCGCCGGTCTGGATGTCCTTCAGAACCTGACGCATTGCGTTCTTGGTGTCTTCGGTAACGATACGCGGGCCAGTAACATATTCACCGTATTCAGCGTTGTTCGAAATCGAGTAGTTCATGTTCGCAATGCCGCCTTCGTAGATCAGGTCGACAATCAGCTTGAGCTCGTGCAGGCACTCGAAGTAAGCCATTTCGGGGGCGTAACCTGCTTCAACCAGTGTTTCAAAACCGGCTTTGATCAGCTCAACAGCACCACCGCACAGAACGGCTTGCTCGCCGAACAAGTCGGTTTCGGTTTCTTCGCGGAAGTTGGTTTCGATGATGCCGGCACGACCACCGCCGTTGGCGCTGGCGTAGGACAGAGCCAGATCACGGGCCACGCCGGATTTGTCTTGGTAGACAGCGATCAGGTGGGGCACGCCGCCGCCCTGGTTGTAGGTGCCACGCACGGTGTGGCCCGGAGCCTTGGGGGCAACCATGATGACGTCGATGTCATCACGGGGAATGACCTGACCGTAGTGCACGTTGAAACCGTGGGCAAACGCCAGGGCGGCGCCCGGACGGATGTTGTCAGCCACCTGGCTGTAGTAAACCTCGGCGATGTTTTCGTCGGGCAAGAGGATCATGACGATGTCGGCTTGCTTGACGGCTTCGCTGACTTCAGC
>JAAYID010000113.1 GCA_012744285.1 Alcaligenaceae bacterium | reverse complement strand
TATCGGCCAGGGCAACCGTGCGCTCGGACAGCAACAAGATGTTCATGGCAGCATAGGTATTGACCCCCGGCGCCTTGCCAATGACTTCATCGATGAAACGCAGGTGGTCGGCATACGAACCCACCGTACCGCAGATCAGGCCATCAGCATCACCCATGCGCACCATCATGGCACCGATCAGGGTCAGACGACGACGCATTTCGACACGTGCCATTTCTTTACTGACGCCACGACGGCACATCAGTTCCCAATAGGTTGTCCAGTAACTGTGGAAGCGCTCGTCAAAGTCGGGGTTGGTGACCTCGACATCGACACCCAGCTTCAAACGCAGGTTGAAGCGCTTGATACGAGCCTCGAGAACATCGGGGCGCCCGACCAGAATCGGCTTGGCAAGCTTTTCGTCAACAATGATCTGGACGGCGCGCAAAACGCGCTCATCTTCGCCCTCGGTAAAGACGATGCGCGCCTTGCCGCCATCGCGCACCATGGCTTTGGCGGCCGAGAACAGCGGCTTCATGAACCCCCCCGAACGGTACATGAACTGCTGCAGCTCTTCAGCGTAGGCATCAAAGTCTTCAATCGGGCGCGTGGCAACACCATCGTCCATGGCGGCTTTGGCAACAGCCGGCGCAATGCGCAGAATCAGACGTGGATCAAACGGTTTCGGAATCAGGTACTCGCGACCAAACGAAACGCCATACGTGCCATACGCCGCCGCGACCACATCGTTTTGCTCTTCCTGGGCCAGTGCCGCAATGGCGTAGACGGCCGCCTTTTCCATGCCCCGGGTAATGGTGGTGGCACCGACATCGAGGGCGCCACGGAAAATATAGGGGAAGCACAGGACGTTGTTGACCTGGTTTGGATAATCGGAACGCCCGGTGGCCATGACCACATCGTCACGTACTGCGTGGGCGTCCTCTGGCAGGATTTCAGGATTCGGGTTGGCCAGGGCCAGAATGATGGGGTTGGGCGCCATGCGCGCCACCATCTCGGGCTTGAGCACGCCACCCGCCGACAGCCCCAGGAAAACATCAGCACCGCCAATCACGTCGCCCAGTTTACGGGCGTCGGTGTCTTGCGCATAACGTTCTTTTTCAGGGTCCATGAGTACGGTGCGGCCCTTGTAAACCACCCCCTCGATGTCGGAAACCCAGATATTCGACACCGGCAACCCCAGGTCGACCATCAGCTCGAGACAGGCCAGCGCGGCAGCCCCGGCTCCGGAGACAACCACCTTGACCTGATCAATTTTTTTATTGACGACGCTGAGCGCACCAATGAACGCTGCCGCCACACAAATCGCTGTTCCGTGCTGGTCATCGTGAAACACCGGGATGCTCATGCGCTCGCGCAACTTGCGCTCGACGGTAAAGCATTCGGGCGCCTTGATGTCCTCAAGGTTGATACCGCCAAACGTTGGCTCAAGCCCCGCAATGATATCCACCAGCTTGTCAGGGTCTGACTCGTTGATTTCAATATCGAAAACGTCGATGCCGGCAAACTTCTTGAACAAAACCGCCTTGCCTTCCATGACGGGCTTGGACGCCAGCGCGCCAATGTTGCCCAGGCCCAGCACAGCGGTACCATTGGTAATGACACCGACCAGATTACCGCGGCTGGTGTAGCGACGGGCATTCTGGGGGTTGGCAACGATTTCTTCGCAGGCAGCCGCGACGCCAGGCGAGTACGCCAGCATCAGGTCACGCTGGTTGGAAAGCTGTTTGGTGGGTGTGACAGCGATTTTCCCGGGGCGGCCCTTCTCGTGGTACTCGAGGGCGGCTTTGCGGAGGTTTTCTTCCATGATAGATCTTTACCCGAATGAACGAACAACAGAGGGTAAACATTCTAGCCCCGGATTCACTGATCGGGGCGTTTCGAGCCGCATATTTACCGCAGGCGTCCGGAAATTACCGCTACCACCCGGAAAAATCAAAGATCCTGTCCGGGATGAGGAAAAATACCTCCTGGATCGAACAGGCCTTTGACCTGAACATCGATGCCCTGCGCCGTATACCAGAGGTCTCCAGGTTGACCCGCCTGCCGACCCCAGTCCTGCAGGACTGGCGGCGTCACCGGGTCGGGTATCGACTCGAACACCATCCAGTCAATCCAGGCCAGATCGCCGCCATGACCCAGCAGCACATGCGAAAGGTTGACCACACGACCGGCCTCTGGCATCAAGGCATCAAGCCGATAGCGACCTGGCCAATACCCGGCTTTTGCGCAATCACGCGCGGGAGCATCCGCCGCGAGGCGGAACAGACCCGGAACAAGATTCTGCAACGTCAGGTTTTCAAGCGGTTGGCGATTACCGGCCCCAAATGCACCCAACACCCCGGTTGACCCGTCGGCCAGCAGGACTGACGCCAGCATCAACCCGGAACGCCAGGTCTGCCCGGTTGGCCAATTCATGAGCGTTCGGTCAGCCACGCAGGCCGCTACACTCAGGTAGCCCGGAAAATCATCAAACTGTTTCAATCCGGCCTGCTGCAGTTCACCCACCAGGCAACCCGGCTGCACAAACCAGAGATGAGGCGCATCGGGCATCGTCTGACATTGCCCCTGCGCCCGGCCCGGGTCGACCCTAAGCACCGACTGCCCCACAGGAAACGACGGGTAATCAATGCCATCGAGCACCAGCACCACACCATACCCGGCACACAATTCGCGGGCATGACGAACATCGGCCGGCCCACCCGCACACAAACGCCCTCGCCCGCAGCCGTCGTACTCGCCATCGTCATGAAACGTGCCGGCAATCACCCGCTGCAACCGCTGGCTGAATTGTCCCCAGACCGACTGGACTGGACGACGCCCGGTGAAAAAGGCGCGACGGGAAGATGACACCATGACAAATTTCCTTTGTACCGCTTTATGAGATTTAATAACGACTTGATTGACCGACGCGCTGTCTGGACAGCGCCCATTGCAGAGACTCACCATGCCCACACTGGCCCAGCGCTGTGACGCCGTTTTGCCATTCTATGCCGTCGAATTGTTCAAACAAGCCAACGCGCTTAACGCCCAGGGTCATGATGTGATCAGCCTGGGTATCGGCGAACCGGACTTTACCGCACCTGCACAGGTTGTGGAAACACTGAACCGGGCTTCGCATGCGGGGCTGTCTGCCTACACGCCCCCGCTGGGCCTGACCGCGCTGCGGGAAGCGGTTGCGCGCTTCTACACCGGGCACTTCAATGCGCCGGTTGATCCGGCCCGCGTCGTCATTACCGCAGGGGCTTCGGGTGCCTTGTTGCTGGCCACCATGGCCTTGATCAACCCCGGCGACGAGGTACTGCTGCCTGACCCCTCCTATCCGGCCAACCAGAACTTCGTCATCGCTGCCGGCGGCGTTCCGAAACTGATCCCATCGACACCCGAGAAACGTTTTCAGCTGTCCGCTGAGGATGTGCGCAACCATTGGGGCCCCGCAACCCGCGGCGTTCTGGTAGCGTCGCCCAGCAATCCGACCGGCACACGCATTTCAGCCGACGAACTGGCGGCACTGATCGCCGAAGTGCGCAAACGTAATGGCTTCATCATCATGGATGAAATCTACCTTGGGCTGTACTACGGCGACCGACCGCAAAGCGCACTGGCCCTTGATGATGACATTGTCATCATCAACAGCTTTTCGAAATATTTTCACATGACCGGCTGGCGACTGGGCTGGATGATTGCCCCCGCCGACATGATACCGGCACTCGACAAGCTGGCCGCCAACCTGACGATCTGCGCGCCCAGCCTGGCCCAGCACGCCGCCCTGACCTGTTTTGAACCCGATGTACTGCACATTTATGAAAACCGGCGGCAATCTTTCGAGCAGCGCCTGAACTACCTGCTGCCCGAACTCGAAAAACTGGGTCTGCGTGTGCCGGTCAAGCCCGACGGCGCGTTTTACATTTATGCGGACATCCGCCAGCACAGCGCCGACAGCGACGCCTTTTCACAGCAGCTGCTGCACGAAGCACACGTAGCGGCCGTACCGGGCCGCGACTTCGGCCCGCACCATGCAAAGCATATGCTGCGGTTTTCGTATACCGTCGGGTTGAATCGTCTGGAAGAGGCCGTGCATCGCATGGCCCGGTTTATCGGCGCCTGACCCGCCGGCATTTCTGAAGGCACGGCTCGAACGCACTGAACCTGCAAACAGCCCCAGAAAACCCGGCTAGCGAATGGGAATGCCCGAGGCCAATGCAATGCGACGGCGCTCGGCCAGCACCTTGGCGCCGTAGCCACCGTCACCGGGGCCGGTCGCCCCGACATAACACGCCAGCCCGCCCTGAACTGAACCGCGTCGCTTGATGCAATCTCGCAAGATCTGGGAGCCCACCTGGATATTGGCCAGCGGGTTCAACGCCGCATCAGGGCCATCGGCAAACTGTTCGAATTTGTCTTTATGCACCCGGGTCATGACCTGCATCAACCCCTGGGCACCCACCGCACTCTCGGCGAAGGGGTTGTAACGGGACTCGATGGCAATAACAGCCAGCACCAATTGCGGGTCAAGTTCAAGCTCTTTGGCGACACGGAAAACATTCTGGATCAATACCCCGGCCGCTTTGTGGGCAATACGGTATTTACGTGCAATGTAGCTGCGCAAGGCCTGGCTTTGGGCGCGGCTGACGCCGGGCACCGCGAATGTATCAGTACCCGCCAGCACTTGCGAAAACGACTGATCGCCCACGCCTGGCGCCTCGGACGCTTCGCTTGGTGCCGTTTCGCCAGTGGGCAACAAACGGTCAGTCGAGAACAGGCGACCTCCGGCCAGAAGATCATCTTGCAAGGCCGCCGGCCGGAGACTGGCCAGCAATGCCGTATGAATTTCCCGGGTCTGCTCACGCAAGGCGGGCACCGTAATGCTGAGGGCAAAGGTTACCAGTACGGCAAGACCCAGATATACGGCGCACACGTGTACCAGCTCGCTGAGCTGATGACGTAAACTGTGAAACGCACGGCCAAGCGCCGCGCCCGAACCGATCTGCATTGTGGGCCTAGCCTGGAGAGTCTTTTGAAATATCGTGACTTACGCGACTTTATAACGCAACTCGAAGCCATTGGCGAACTCAAGCGCATCAAACCGGCGGTTTCAACCCGGCTTGAAATGACCGATATCAGCGACCGCGTTTTGCAAAAGCAGGGGCCGGCGCTGCTGTTCGAAAACACGGTCCACAATGATGCCCCCGCCAAAATGCCCGTACTCACCAATCTGTTCGGCACCCCCCGCAGGGTGGCTCTGGGCATGGGTGCTGAAGATGTCAGCGCCTTGCGTGACATCGGTGAACTGCTGGCGTCGCTACGCGAACCCGAAGCCCCAAAAGGCCTGCGCGACGCCATTGCCAAGGTATCCATGCTGAAGTCCGCGCTCTGGGACATGAGCCCCAAGAACATCAAAAGCGCCCCCTGTCATGACATTGTCATCGAAGGCACTGATGTCGACCTGAACGACATCCCCTTGCAGCACTGCTGGCCGGGCGACGCTGCCCCCCTGCTGACCTGGGGGCTGGTCATCACACGCGGGCCCAACGCAAAACGCCAGAATCTGGGCATTTACCGTCAACAGCTTATCGGACGCAACAAACTGATCATGCGCTGGCTGTCGCACCGCGGAGGTGCGCTCGACTTCCGCGACCACGCCCTGGCCAACCCGGGCAAGCCGTTCCCGATTGCCGTCGCGCTGGGTTGCGACCCGGCCACCATCCTGGGGGCCGTCACCCCCGTACCCGACAGCCTGTCTGAATACCAGTTTGCCGGGCTGTTGCGCGGTTCCCGTACCGAACTGACCAAGGCCATCGGCAGCGACCTGTCGGTGCCGGCTTACGCTGAAATTGTGCTTGAAGGCCACATTCTGCCCGCCGATCACCCCGACGCCACCCCGTTGCAGGTGCCTGAGGGCGTATCCCCTCCTAAATCAAACACTTACGAAATGGCCCTGGAAGGCCCCTACGGCGACCATACCGGCTATTACAACGAACAAGACTGGTTCCCAGTCTTCACCGTCGAGCGCATCACCATGCGCCGCAACCCCACGTACCACAGCACCTACACCGGCAAGCCCCCCGACGAACCTGCCGTGTTGGGTGTCGCCCTGAATGAGGTTTTTGTACCGCTGCTTAAACGCCAGCTGCCGGAAATCGTTGACTTTTACCTGCCCCCCGAAGGGTGCAGCTACCGACTGGCTGTCGTCTCCATCCGCAAGCAATACCCCGGTCACGCCAAACGGGTCATGTTCGGGCTCTGGAGCGTTCTGCGTCAGTTCATGTACACAAAATTCATCATTGTGGTCGACGAGGACATCAACACCCGCAACTGGCAAGAAGTGGTCTGGGCCATGACCACCCGCATGGACCCGGTACGGGATACCGTGCTGGTCGAAAATACGCCCATTGACTATCTGGATTTTGCCTCACCGGTATCGGGCCTGGGCGGCAAAATGGGGCTGGACGCCACCAACAAATGGGACGGCGAGACGCAACGCGAATGGGGCACCCCCATTACGATGGATGCCGAGGTACGCAAGCGCGTTGACGCCTTGTGGGAAACGCTGGGGCTCTAAGCCGACCCCGGCACCGGCCTGAACTTTCCGTCAGGAAGGTTGG
>JAAYID010000112.1 GCA_012744285.1 Alcaligenaceae bacterium | reverse complement strand
CCTGGCCCGCTATCTGCCCTCCAGCGTGCTGGTCACCGGCTTTGACATCATTTTCTTCTGGGTGGCCCGCATGGTCATGATGAGCATGCACATGACCGGCCAGGTCCCGTTCAAAACCGTCTATGTGCACGGCCTGGTGTGCGACATGGAAGGCAAGAAAATGAGCAAGTCCAAGGGCAACACGATTGACCCGGTCGACCTGATCGACGGCATTGATCTTGAGTCTTTGGTGGCCAAGCGCACCAGCGGCCTGATGAACCCGCGTGCTGCGGCCTCCATTGAAAAGAAAACCCGCAAGGATTACCCCGACGGCTTCCCGGCCTATGGTACTGATGCACTGCGCTTCACGATGGCGGCCTATGCCACGTTGGGCCGCAACATCAACTTCGACCTGAAGCGCTGCGAGGGGTACCGCAATTTTTGCAACAAGCTGTGGAATGCGACGCGCTTTGTACTGATGAATACCGAGGGGCACGATCTGAGCGGCACGGGCAATGACGAGCTTTCATTTGTTGACCAGTGGATTCTCAGCCGTCTGCAACGCCTGGAAAGTGATATTCAACGTGGTTTTGGCGACTATCGTTTCGATTTCATTGCCAACGGGCTGTATCACTTCATCTGGGACGAGTACTGCGACTGGTATCTGGAGTTGACCAAGGTGCAACTGCAAACAGGCACGCCAGCGCAACAACTGGGTACACGTCGCACGTTGATTCGTGTTCTGGAAACGGTGTTGCGCCTGGCGCATCCGATCATTCCGTTCATTACCGAAGAGCTGTGGCAGAAGGTTTCTGTTGTGGCCGGCAGCCGCAAGGAAACTGATGTCACCAGCGTCAGCGTTCAGCCCTACCCGGTTGCAACTGCTGCTCTTGTCAATGAGACCGCCGAAGCTCAGGTGGCTGAACTGAAGGCACAGGTCGAGGCTGTTCGTGCGCTGCGCGGCGAAATGAACCTGTCGCCGGCACAACGGGTACCGCTTGTGGCCCGCGGTGATGCAGCGACATTGTCCCGCAATGGCGCCTACCTGGCGGCGATGGCGAAATTAAGCGAAGTTGAGATCGTCGATCAGTTGCCTGATGTCGGTGCACCGGTACAGATCGTTGACACCACTGAACTGATGCTGAAAGTTGAAATCGACGTAGTTGCTGAACGGGCGCGTTTGGGTAAAGAGATTGAGCGTTTGATTGGCGAGATCGAGAAGGCGAACGCGAAGCTGTCGAACGAGCGGTTTGTGGCGAAGGCGCCGACGGCGGTTGTTGAACAGGAAAAAGCGCGGGTCGCGCAGTTTTCCGAGACACTGACCAAGGTGCGGGAGCAGTTTGACAAGCTGAAGTGACGGGGCCATGGGGCGGGTGTCCAGACCCTTCGGGTCACGCGCCCGGCCCTACGGGCTTCCCGTCGCCCGTACATCAGCCGGGGCGGGCAGGCTCAGGACTCAAACACATCGTGAAGAGATTGGGCATGCACAAACCGGACGACCCAGGTTTCAAAGCGTGACGTCAGTGTCATTTTAAGCTCCTTCAAGTCGTCGATCTTGGGCAGTACCACCGCGTGCCAGCTTCGGCGCAGTACTACAGCACGAATCCAGATGGCAAAGATCCGGCGTAGTTCCGGGTTGTCGGCCAGCCAGTCGTTTAACAGATCAATCAGCTCAAACAAAGCCTGACTGCTGGCCTGGTGTTCAACCTGAATGTCAGTGTAGGCAGGGGGCCAGGTGCCTGGCCAGACATGCCGGGGTTTACAAAGCTACAGATGCTAGTAGCCTTGCCCTTTGGCCGTACAGACACTGCGCATGATCGCCAGCTCGCGGTACATCATGGCCGCCCAGGTATTCGCAATATAGGTACACACTGCAGCGCCGTGGATACCCTGGCACCGCCAGTCAAGACTCAAGGTTTCACTGTCAGCCAGCTGGATTGTGCTCTGACCTGGACCACCGAATGTTGAATTCGCCGTTTCGGCGGCCTGACGCGCAGTGTCTTCATGCAACTGAATGATCTGCCTAACATTGGTATTTGCAGCCTCTTTGGCCATGGTGTTGGACACTATCTGGTTACGAAGATTGGCCAGAATTGGATCGCGATACTTTGGAAGGCGTGGATCAAGGTAGGCAAAGTTACCGTTACATACCGGCCTACCCGCTGTCTTCGAGTCTGCAGAAGGCTCTGAAACAGTGTTGGCTGCCGTACCACTCGGTGATGCCGAAGCGGGCAGACCTGCATTGCGCTGCTGGCGTTCATTGTGGGTGTTATCTTGCTTCAGCATTGACTGCAAGACCGCAACCCGTGTGCTGTTACCAAAACCCAGCTCTTGAAATGCATCAAGCAGGGCTCGCCGGTAAGCCGGCACGTTGGTACATTGAGGAGCGAAGCAGGAGCCTCGCCCCGCAGCCTTACCCGCTTTTTCGTATGCCTGAAGGGTTATCTTACGCACTTCGATGAAGCGGTCATCCATGCCGGACAACACCCTCTCGCTCATGAAAACCGACAGGTATTTAAACTCATGTTCGCTCCAGAACCCACGCTCAAGGCCCAGTTGAAACAACCGTTTTGCAAGCACGGGATCAATTTTGGCAAGATGGGTAACCGTAGAGCCACGGATAAACACAGGTATCAAAGGCCTTCTGTTGGCGTAGGCCAGCAAAAGATCTACCAAGGCCTGGACCGTTGAAATTCTGTTTTTCCCAACGAACTCGGCATTCACTTCCGACAGTGCACTAATCGCATTATCCAGGCTGTAGGTAACGTCGTGAAAAGCGTGTCCGAATTCATAGTTGTTGCACCCCGGCACCACGGCCCGCAACCCCTGAAGGGCAGCCGCCATGGTTTCGTCGGAGACCTGCTTTTTAGACACATTGCCTGTGTAGAGGGCCGCACTGTAGCTGTAAACACGATCACCGCATGGCTGGTTGCGATCATTTCCGGAGGCAATGAAATCGTCTGAAGTGTAGGTTGACGAACAGCCTGCCAACACAAGAGTCAGGCTGAGAAGAATTGTCTTGATGATCAGGCCAGATAGGCCAAGGATTGATTGCGTCATAGCAGCCACAAATTGCCTGCGGTAGAAAGAATTGCCCGGTGTCGCCTGAAGAGTCAACTGGATGACATTATCGCGCTTGTACCCCCAGTGATACAAGCAGCGCACAAGGTCGGATTTGCGTATCACTGCGGCAAACCACCCCTTCGCAGCTGAAATTTCAGCCGAAAGAGCCGGGCGAGTTCGCGGAAATACGCGCCGTCCTACTCCAACGTTCGCAAAAAAGCCTCATCGGCCTTCGTCAACTTCCCCGCCACCCGCGCCCGCTCGATCAATTTCGGGCGCCGCTGTGCGGTCAACTTCAGCGATTGCTGGCGTCGCCAGACCGCAATATTGGCATGATGGCCCGAGAGCAAGGCTTCGGGTACAGGCTCGCCTTGATAGACTTCAGGCCGTGTGTAATGCGGGCTGTCGAGCAAACCACTGAGCGTGTCGTTGAACGAGTCCTGCAATGCAGAGTCTGCGGTATTCAATACGCCGGGTAAAAGCCGGATGACGCTGTCCATAATGGCCAGCGCCGCGATTTCGCCCCCCGACAGAACAAAATCACCCAACGAAATTTCATCGGTTACGCAACGATCAATAAATCGCTGGTCGACCCCTTCATAGCGACCGCACACAATGATGGCCCCCGAACCCGCAGCCAGTTCTTCGGCGACGGCCTGATTGAAACGGCGCCCTGTCGGGCTCATGAGAATAACATTCGCGTTGGGCTCGGCACGTGCGTTACGAGCGGCGCCCACTGCCTGTTCCAACGGATCGGCCAGCATTACCATTCCGGGACCACCCCCGTAGGGTCGATCATCTACCGTGCGATGAACGTCGTGCGTGAAATCGCGCGGATTCCACAACCCGAGGGACCAGCGCTGTTGGCGATGCGCACGGCCAGTAACCCCAAGGTCACGTACAACCGGGAACATATCAGGGAAAAGCGAGATGATATCGAAACGCATCAGCCAATAGCGTGATCAGAGATCAACAGGCCAGTTGCTTTCCAGCAATTTTTTGGACAGATCAACGTTATGGACGTGTGCCTCGACAAAGGGAACCAGCACTTCCTGGGTACGACCTTTTTCGTTAAGCAGCAATGCAAGACCACCCTGCCCATCGTCTTCAGCACGGGCGACGTGCAACAGGCCGTGAGCGCCATTATCTGACACTTCCATGACCTGCCCGATCAGGGCCGGGTTCCCTTCGCCATCAACACCCATGACGCGGCAGCCAACAAGATCGACCCAGTAGAACTCGTCAGGATCGGCCTTCGGAAAACTGGCGCGCGGCACCCAGATGGTATAGCCTTTGGACGCCTCGGCCCGGTCACGATCAGGGATGACGGCGAGTTGAGCCACAACCGCCGAGCCGTGCTTTTTGGCAGAAACAACGCGCGTTATTTGCGGATGTGACAAAGCGCCCGATTTCCCAGGAGGAACGGGCGCTTTTAACCACCACTGGCGTGCCGTCAGCAACGCAGCCGCATCAGCCGAATAGGGCTGGACCTTGACCCAACCCTTGACACCGTATGCCCCTAAAACCCGGCCGATTTCGACAAGATCTTGAGGCAAAGAACTGCCAACGGGTGCGCTGTTTGAAGCGCTGTCGCTCATGACTTCAGGCTGTGTACGGCGTAGTGCTGCAATCAGGCAGCAACTTTGGCCGAGTATTCTTTAACCAGGCGAGCAACTGCGGGCGACAATTGCGCACCATTGCTTGTCCAGTACTCAACGCGGTCGAGCGCAATACGCAGGGTTTCCTGGTTTTCGCCACCAACCGGGTTGTAAAAGCCGACGCGTTCAATAAAACGGCCGTCGCGACGGTTACGCGAATCAGCAGCAACAAGATTGTAAAACGGACGTTTCTTCGAGCCACCGCGGGCCAGACGAATCACCACCATAGGTAATCCTTTGAAAATGTTGTGGAAAACAAAAGATTCTAGCACCTTACAGTTGCGAAACGCAAACCTTGTGCTGAATCCGCCAAAAAAATTATCAGAAAACCACACGTGGCCTGACAAAACAAAAAATATGGGCAACAACCCTTCGCTTAACGGCGCGCCATAAAATGCAAAACGCTATCCGGCTGCTCTAGCTGCGCCACCAGCGCATTGCCGGTTTGACGACAAAACGCCTGAAAATCGCGAACCGCATTAACATCGGTTGTGACAACCTTCAGCACCTGGCCACTTTGCAGCTGTGCCAAGGCTTTCTTGGCCCGCAGAATAGGCAGCGGGCATTTTAACCCAGAAGCATCGACTTCAAGGTCGAAAGCAGGCAACGAAGTTGTATCAGAGTCAAGGTCAGACATAAAACCAACGAAACCTTATGCCTGAGTGCGTTCGCGTACCCAGGCTTCAACACCGGCCAGCGCACCTGCCAATGCACCGGCGTCGGTACCGCCCCCCATCGCCATATCAGGGCGCCCCCCCCCCTTGCCACCCACCTGGGCGGCAACAAAACCGACCAGTTCACCAGCCTTTACCTTGCCAGTCGTTTCTGCAGTGACACCCGCTACCAGACTGATTTTTTCATCAGCGACGGTAGCCAGCAGGACCACCGCAGGTTTGAGACGCTCTTTCAGGTCGTCAACCATGCCACGCAAGGCTTTGGGATCAACACCCGGCAACTGGCCCACCAGCAAGCGTACGCCAGCACCGGCATCAATCGCCTGGCTGACCAGATCGTTACCGGCAGAAGCGGCCAGTTTTTGCTGCAAGCGCTGGACCTCGGCTTCTGCAGCCTTCAGCTGGGACTGTACCAGCGCAATTCGCGACAATAATTCAGCGGGCTGCGTTTTGAGCTGACCGGCAGCCTGCTGCACTGTGGCACTGGTTTGCTGGACCCAGGCCAACGCATTGTCACCCGTAATGGCCTCAATGCGACGAACGCCGGCAGCAACCCCGCCTTCTGAGACGATCTTGAACAAACCAATGTCGCCCGTGCGCGCCACATGGGTACCACCACACAATTCGCGCGAGAAACCGATATCAAGCACACGGACTTCATCACCGTACTTTTCACCGAACAATGCAACCGCCCCACCCTGCACGGCGTCATCGTATGACATAAGCTGTGCAGCCACCTGGGCATTGGCCAGCACTTCGGCGTTGACGATGTTTTCGATTTCAATGATTTCTTGCGGTGTAACAGCGGCGTCGTGCGCAAAGTCGAAGCGGGTTTTGTCGGGATCGACCAGCGACCCGCGCTGCTGCACGTGCGAACCCAGTACCTGACGCAAAGCCTTGTGCATCAAGTGAGTGGCCGAGTGATTGCGTACAGTACGTGCACGTCGCGCGGTGTCGACCTGCGCAGTTACCGTATCGCCCACCGACAACTGACCTTGCTTCAGTACGCCATGATGACCAAACACCTGGCTCTGGATTTTCTGGGTATCGGCAACATCAAAGCAGGCAGTTGCTGTTGTGATGACACCGGCATCGCCGACCTGACCACCTGATTCAGCGTAAAACGGGGTGACATCAAGCACCACAACCGCTTCCTGGCCTGCATTAACGCTGTTGACGGCGCTGCCATCAACATACAACGCCGTGACGCGGCCTTCAGCCTGCAGATGCTCATAGCCTTCGAATCGGGTTTCAACGCCGGAATAAGTAAGCCCTTCAGCGGCCTTGAACTTGCCGGCGGCACGGGCCTGCTCGCGCTGGCGCTGCATGGCGGATTCAAAACCGGGCAAATCAACATTGACCTTGCGCTCGCGACAGATGTCGGCCGTAAGATCGACCGGGAACCCGTAGGTGTCATACAACGTAAACAAGGTTTGGCCATCGAGGACGCCCCCGGCCGGCAAACCGGCCAGTGCGGCATCAAGAATTTTCATGCCGTTTTCAAGGGTTTCGCTGAAACGCTCTTCTTCTTGACGCAAGACCTGCTCGACACGTTCTTTCTGTACGGCCAGTTCAGGGTAGGCATCGCCCATTTGCTGCACCAGGTCGCCCACCAGACGATGAAAGAACACACCCGATTGACCCAGCTTGTGACCGTGGCGCAACGCACGGCGAACGATGCGGCGCAACACGTATCCACGACCTTCGTTACTGGGAATGACCCCGTCAACGATAAGGAAGCTGCAGGCTCGAATGTGGTCGGCGATGACCTTGAGCGAATTGTTACCCAGGTCGGTAACGCCAGTTTCACGGGCGGCCGCTTTGATCAGGGCCTGGAACAGGTCAATTTCATAGTTGGAATGAACATGTTGCAAGACGGCTGCAATACGTTCAAGCCCCATGCCGGTATCGACGCAGGGCTTTGGCAACGGCGTCATGGTGCCATCGGCGGCACGCTCGAACTGCATGAACACCAGGTTCCACACTTCAATATAGCGGTCACCATCTTCTTCAGGCGAGCCGGGCGGGCCACCCCAGACGTCCGGGCCATGATCATAGAAAATTTCCGAACAGGGGCCGCATGGGCCCGTATCGGCCATTTGCCAGAAGTTGTCGGATGCATAGCGCGCGCCCTTGTTATCGCCAATACGCACGATGCGTTCAGCCGGCACTTTGATTTCGTCCGCCCAGATATTGTAGGCCTCGTCGTCTTCTTGATAGACCGTGACCCACAACTTGTCAGCAGGCAACTGATAAACAGACGTCAGCAATTCCCAGGCGTAATGAATGGCATCACGCTTGAAATAATCACCAAAGCTGAAGTTGCCCAGCATTTCGAAGAACGTGTGGTGACGTGCGGTGTAGCCGACATTTTCAAGGTCGTTGTGTTTGCCACCGGCGCGTACGCAGCGCTGCGAACTGACCGCACGGTGATAGTTGCGCACCTCTTTTCCGGTGAAAACGTCTTTGAATTGCACCATGCCGGCATTGGTGAACAGCAAGGTTGGATCGTTACCCGGAATGAGTGGTGACGACGGCACCGGCTGGTGACCTTTTGACTCAAAGAACGAGATGAATTTCTGGCGGATTTCGGAGGTTTTCATTGACAGAAAAGCGCTATTAAACAGATGACCGGTGATTATAGAGGCACTGGCAGCAAAAATCTTTCAGGTCAACGACAGCAATTGGGCCACCACCGAGACAGAAATGACTTCAGGCAGCTTGCTACGGGTTTGAACCAGCCCGATCGGGCAGATCAGGCGCTGCACCAGAGCCGGGTCAAACCGCTGCAGCAAACGGGACTCAAAACGGGCTTTTTTGGTTTGGGAACCGATCAGGCCAAGAAAACGAAACGACTTTTGGGCCATGATGGCCTGCACCAGCGCCAGATCGAGTGCATGGCTGTGCGTCAACACCAGCCAGCACGCGTTATCGGGGCAATCGGGCACATCGGTTTCATCACCCTGCAGCACACGGACATTGGGCGGCACCGTAACCGGCCAGATGTCGTCGCGCGGGTCCAGCCAGATAACACGAACCGGCAGCGTCGCCAGGATCGTGACGATGGCATGACCCACATGCCCGGCGCCACACACCACAATGGTCAGGACGGCAGGTGCCAACGTGTCACGCAAAAACCGGGTTGATTCATCCCAAGACGCCTGATCCGTGTTGAAGTCGGCCGCAGCCGCACGGGTGGGCGTGAGCAAAACCGGCGCATCTGGCTTGGCAAAATCAACTTCTCTGCACACGGCGTGGCCCTGCCGCAGTTGTTCAGCCACCTGCAGACACCACGTTGCATCGACCGGATGCAATACCTCATAGGTCAGCCAGACAACGCCCCCACAGCACTGCCCCAGGCTTGGCCCTAACGCGTACCGTTGGACATCACGTCGGCTGGCACCGCCGGCCCGCATCATCTGACGCGCCTGGTCAATGGCCTTGTATTCCAGATGGCCGCCACCAATGGTCCCAAACACCTGTTGGGCGCTGACCCAGAGCTTGGCGCCGCCGTCGCGTGGTGCCGAGCCGAGCGACTGAACAACCGTCACCAGGACCACGGACTGGCCTTGCTGCAGCAAGGCACATGCCGGTGTCGACCAGCCCGCGATATCAGCCATGGGCCATCGCGGCCTGCGGACGTGCGAACGCCGGCGCGACCTGATTCAGGGTTTGCAACACGCGTTCAGCTGTTGCGGGCGCATCTAACGGGGCTGGGGTGAGATCCGCCTGATCCGCTGCGGCATGAATGGCGTCACGGATAGCAAAAAACACGGACATGCCCAAAGGCAATGGTGGCTCACCGACGGCCTTGGACTGATAAATGCTGTTTTCCACGTTGCCGTTGTCAAAAAATGCCACATTGAATTCGGGTGGACAATCAGACACGGCCGGAATTTTGTAGGTGGATGGCGCATGCGTCATGAGACGGCCGTCTTTGTTCCACCACAATTCTTCTGTCGTCAACCAGCCCGCCCCTTGAATGAAACCGCCCTCTATCTGGCCAATATCGACGGCCGGATTGATGGAACGGCCAGCGTCGTAAAGCACATCGGCACGCAACAGCCGGTTTTCGCCAGTCAGTGTGTCAATAACGACCTCGGCACAGGCGGCGCCATATACAAAATAATAGAACGGACGACCCGTCAGTGTCTTGAAGTCGTAATGAATCTTGGGGGTGCGGTAAAAACCGGACGACCAGAGCGGCACGCGGGCGTTGTAGGCGTCTTGAACGAACTTGGCAAACGGCACCGTGATACGTTCGCCGCACTGGACTTCGTTGTTCCTGAAAACAACCTCGGTGGCATCGCATCCGAAATGGTCAGCCGCATAGGCCACCAGAACCGCCTTGATCTTGCGCGCGGCATCTTGCGCCGCCTTGCCGTTCAGATCCGTACCCGACGAGGCCGCCGTGGCAGAGGTGTTCGATACTTTTGAGGTGTCAGTTGCCGACACCCGCACATGACCGATGCTGATACCGAGCTCTTCAGCCACGACCTGGGCCACCTTGGTATTGAGACCCTGCCCCATTTCGGTGCCGCCATGATTGATCAGCACCGACCCGTCGGTATAGATGTGCAGCAAGGCCCCCGCCTGGTTCAGGTGAGTTGCGGTAAATGAAATACCGAACTTGACCGGCACCAACGCCAACCCCTTTTTCAGAACAGGGTTGGCGGCATTGAACTGGCGGATTTCTTCGCGACGCTGTCGATACCGGGCGGTCTCTTCAAGCTGACGGACCAGAGGCTCGATGACGTTGTCCTCGACCTTCATTTGATAGGGCGTGATATTACGGTCGATCGTGCCGTAGAAATTTCGTTGTCGCACATCAAGCGGGTCTTTGCCCAGGCGTCGGGCAATATCATCGATAACATACTCGATCGCCATAATGCCCTGCGGGCCTCCAAAACCACGAAACGCCGTATTGGACTGAGTGTTGGTCTTCAGGCGCAGCGACTGGATGTCAAACGTATCAAGGTAATAGGTATTGTCGGTATGAAACACCTGGCGATCGGCAACCGCCCCGGACAGATCGGCCGAATAGCCGCAGCGCAGCTGTTGCACGAAGCGAATGGCCTTGATCAACCCGTCGTCGTCATAGGCAACATCATATTCGGCACGAAAATCGTGACGCTTGCCGGTGATCATGAAATCATCATCACGGTCGGCCCGCAATTTGACAGGGCGACGGGTATGGTGGGCCAACAAGGCCGCTGTCGTGGCAAACGGCCACGATTGGCTTTCTTTGCCGCCAAAACCACCGCCCATACGCCGGCACTGCACGCGCACGGTATGCGCCGGCTGGTGCAAGGCGTGAGCAATAATGAACTGCATCTCGGACGGGTGCTGGGTTGAGCAGTACACCTGCATTTCACCGTTTTCGCCGGGCAAGGCATAGGCAATTTGACCCTCGAGATAGAACTGCTCTTGTCCGCCACAATAAAAACTGCCCTGATGACAATGCGACGCGCTGTCAAGCGTGGCTTGCACATCACCTCGCGATATACGCACCGGCGGCAACACATACGACTGTTTTTCAACCGCTGTTTTCACATCGAGCACCGGTTCGAAATCTTCGTACTCTACTTTGGCCAGACGTGCCGCACGCCGCGCCAGATCGTGCGAAGTGGCAGCTACGGCGAACAGCGGCTGCCCTAGGTATTCGACCTTGCCATCGGCAAAAACAGGTTCGTCGGCAATGACGGGCCCGACATAACGTTCGCCGGGCACATCGTCGATGGTGATGACGGCCACCACCCCTGCAGCCGCGCGCACGGCGGTCAGATCAAGCGACACGATGCGGGCATGCGCCCGCTGCGACAACCCGAAAGCGGCATGCAAGGTACCGCTGACTTCAGGAATATCGTCGGTAAACTGCGCCCGCCCGGTAACATGCAATTGTGCGCTTTCGTGCTTGACCGAGGTGCCAACGGTTTGATGTTTGTGCTGAGTCATAAGGCCCCCTGACTGTTAAACGCGCGTTTGGGCTGCGCCGGTAGTTTCCAGATAAAAGCGATAAAGCAGGTTTTGCGCCGCCTGCAGGCGATAATCGCTGCTGGCTCGCATATCGGTCAGCGGCTGGTAGTCGATGGCCAGCGCAGCCATGGCTGCCGCTACCGACGACGCATCAAAGGGCTGGCCCAGCAACGCGCGCTCGGCTGCCGGTGCACGGCGCGAGGTCGCCGCCATGCCCCCATAGGCGATGCGTACCGACTGCACGACGTCGCCATCAAGAGTGACGGCATAGGCACCGCACACTGCGGAAATATCCTGATCGAATCGCTTGGACAGTTTGTAGGTACCAACCTTCAGATCCGCCATGCGCAACGGGATCTTGATGGATTCGAGAAACTCACCGGGTGAACGGTCTTGCTTGCGATAATCGAGATACAGGTTCTCGAGAGGAAGTTCACGACGGGCCTGCCCCTTGCGCAGCACCACCCGGGTTTGCAGGGCAATCAGTAACGGCGCACTATCGCCAATAGGAGAGCCATTGGCGACGTTGCCCACCAGCGTGCCGGAGTTGCGGATCGGCATCGAGGCGAACCGCTTCCAGAGAGACTCGGCCTCGGGATATTCTGCGACCAGCGCCTGATAGCCCTTATTGAGCAGCACCGAAGCGCCGATGGTCAAGGTGTCTTCATCACGACTGACCACATCAAGTTCTGCGACATTGCCGAGATAAATAAGGTCATCAAAATGATGCAGCTGCTTGGTGACCATGAGGCCGATATCGGTACCTCCGGCAAGCAAAGTGGCGTCGGGATGTGCCTGAACCAGCTCGGCCAGATGATCTGCCGTTATCGGTGAACGAAATTTCTGCCCGCTGACGGCAAGCTCGAGCGGCTCGTGACACGCGGTTTCTTGCAAGGCATGCAGTTGCCTCTTGATCTGTTCAACATCAGCATTTTCGTCAGGATAGTGCCCCATCGCCATGGCGGCATCAATAATGGGCCGATACCCGGTACAACGGCACAAATTACCTGACAGGTTATCAAGCACCTCTTCCCGCACCGGTCGCCGCTGGCCGTTGCAGTACATGGTGTACAACGACATGACAAAACCTGGCGTACAAAAACCGCACTGAGAGGCATGATGATCTACCATGGCCTGCTGCACCGGATGCAGGGCCTGGTTTTCGGCGGACAACCCTTCTACCGTCCAGATGGCCCGCCCATCAAGTGTGGGCAGAAAACGGATGCAGGCATTGATTGACCGGAACACAACCTGACCATCCGGGTCCAGTGCGGCTTCAGTGACCGTACAGGCACCGCAGTCGCCCTCGGCACACCCCTCTTTGGTACCCCGCAAGCCCGCCTGCTCGCGCAGATACTGCAGAACCGTTTGCGTTGGCGATGCAGGCCTGACTGTTTGCAAAAGGCCGTTAAGGTAAAAACTGACGGTTTGTCTCATGGATTTTGTCTCCGTTTATTATGATCGTCAGGCCGGCGCGTTACAGGCAACCGGACACCTGTTGCAGGAGTTAGCCCGATGCCAGGTAGGTAGCTGCCATCAACCTGCAAGGGGTGGCTTAAATCACACTCATCACAATTTGGCGTGCTGCCGATTCGATCAACCACGATGAAGTTGCCCGGTACGGACAGGGTCAATAAAGGGTGATGCCAGGTACCCGTGTGATAATTGACGCCCTGATGACCTGCCGCATAAAAGGCGCGAATACCGCTTTCATCAGGGCAATTATTGGCCCCGTTCGGTGCCACGACCACGATAAACGGGGTGTCGTTCACAGGGATCCAGGCCTGGCTGCCCAACGGATGACGTTCAAGCATCCGTATCGAAAGGGGAAACTGAAAAGCCCCCCCGGTGGCCAGGCTGATACCGGCCTGACCATCAGCACCCAGCACCTGAACCTGCCCCAGATTATGGTAGCGACGTGTCGTTCCGTTGTTGATGGGGAACCAGTCGTTGTCGTCTGTGGCAATGACGTCGCCAAAAGGTGCAAATGCCGTTTTGGTCAGGGGCTCGAGTTTGAGTAGCGCAGACATGTCGGCTCCGGATCAGGCCAGACGGCCCCAAACACGCAAACGGCTCACACCGCCATCCGGGTGCATGTTCAGTTTGACGTGGGTAACAGGGCCAATATCATTCAGGTGTTCGAGCGTGTAAAAATGCTGGTGATCGGGCTGGGCTTTTTGCTCGGGCAGCAGCACCGGCCAGAACATCGCCTGGGTAATAATGGACTGATCTGTACCATACGTGATGTTGGCCGCCTGGATCGATACCCGGTCGGGGTAATTCCCCTTGAAGTGGGCGGTGTCGACCTCGATCTTTTCGACATGAACGGCATGCGCCAGTTCGACGATACACCAGTCGTAGCCCGGCTCACGACGACGGCGTGTTTCCCAACCATCGCCCATATTGACGCCACGGCCTGGCATGATCAGGCGAAACGGTACACCAAAGTGCGCGTCGTTATACCCCACAATGCGACCACCGGCAGCCAGCGCCGATACCTCGTGCAACTGTGCCGGATCTTTGGATGACCAGTCGGTAGCCGGTTGACCGAACACCCGGAACCGGGCCACGCCGCCATCGGGGTAAATGTTCAAACGGCAATGCGTCCAGCGACGCTCGTCGTTCAGTTCGATAAAGTGGTGCGAGCTGCTGGACAAGGTGGTGGACGGTACGATTTCAGTCCAGACGGTATGATCATCCGGATCGCCGTCGCAGTAACAGGCCTGAACCGAGGCCGCCGGCGGAAAGTTTCCGGTGAAATGACTGGTATCAATATCGATACCCTTGATGACACCCGAAACACCCAGCCGTACCACCGCGTGGTCGAAGCCACCATCGCGACGACGACGCGTCTCCCAACCATCCATCCATTTACCGTGGTCATCAAACTTGCCCACGATGAACACCGGCTCGGCGGCCTGCAACATGCGCTCGGCCGGGCCAAACCACTCGTTCGAAGATGACACCACCTTCGCACCGAAATCAGCCAGCGCCAGGTTGGCGTAACGGGTGGCAAACTCTGGAAACTCAACGCCGGGGGCATTGATGACGGTGCCTGTGGGCAAATTTGACGCGGCCATTGCAGGGGCTCCTGACAAATAAAAACGGTTAAAAACAAGAAAAAGACAAAAACAAACTGACACGTTTACGTAAGGTTTCCGTTAAGTCGACCGTGCCAACATGACAAGCAAACCCGTTTTAGTCAGCCCCGATCAAGGCTTCCAGACGAAAGCGCCCGATGCGATAAATTTGCTGAAGGCTTTCACGTATTTCTTCATCAGGCGACAAACCGAGACGACGCTCGAACTGGCCAATGATGCCGGCACGGTCATACCCCTTGACCGCCAGAATGAACGGAAAGCCGAATTTTTCGCGGTAGGCCTGGTTGAGCTGATTCAGCCGGGCAAACTCTTCGGGCGAACACTGATCAAGGCCAGCCCCTGCTTGCTCTGAACTGGACTCGGCGGTCAGTTCGCCACGCACCGCAGCTTTGCCGGCCAGTTCGGGGTGGGCGCAGATCAGCTTCATTTGAGCCTCTGGCCCCGCACCCTGGATTTGACGGACCATCTCGGCATGCAGGTCGTCGAGCCGGGCAAACGGACGATGTACGGCAGCACGCTCGGCAACCCACGCGGAGTGTTCGAAAATACCGCCCAACGCCCGAACAAAATCATCAGCAGGCAAGGTATTCAGTTGAGCAAGAGAAAGTTTTATGGTCATTCCTGCCTCGGGTAAATGATTGCGTTAATCGTTTAAGCGCCGCTGATAAATGGTGGCGTTAGTCATCAAGGTGTCGTTGATTTCGTTTAGATTGCCTCGACGTTGAGGAAGTTTCACTATCGCCGCCCATTGCCGATCGTGGAAGGGTGGTGCTCGATCCAATGCCGCGCGATATCGACCCGGCGACAGATCCAGACGTTCTGATGGCGCTGGATATAGTCGAGAAAGCGCTGCAAGGATGCAAAGCGGCCAGGCCGGCCGATCAGCCGGCAATGCAAGCCTATCGACAACATTTTGGGCTGCGTTTCACCTTCGGCATAAAGTACATCGAACGCATCTTTAAGATATGTAAAGAACTGTTCACCGGTGTTGAAACCCTGGGCCGTCGCGAACCGCATATCGTTCGTATCGAGGGTGTACGGTACCACCAGATGCAGGCGCTGCTGGCCACCGTCAAGTTCGACCGGCATCCAGAAAGGCAGGTCATCGCCGTAGTAATCGGAATCGTATAAAAAACCACCTTCCTCGACGACCAGCTTGCGCGTATTGGGGCTGTCGCGACCGGTGTACCAGCCCAGAGGGTGTTCGCCTGTAAGGGCTTGAATAACCTCAACGCAACGCGCCATATGCTCGCGCTCAAGCGACTCGGGGGCTGACTGATAGTGGATCCAGCGGTAGCCATGGCAGGCAATTTCATGTCCGAGCTCGACAAACGCCTGCGCGACTTCGGGATGACGCTCAAGGGCCATCCCCACGCCGAAAACGGTCAAGGGCAGGCCGCGTCGTTCAAACT
>JAAYID010000111.1 GCA_012744285.1 Alcaligenaceae bacterium | reverse complement strand
GCCAGTTCTTCTTCGATGCGCAGCAGCTGGTTATACTTGGCCATGCGATCGGAACGCGACAGCGAGCCGGTCTTGATTTGCATGGCGTTGGTCGCAACCGCGATATCGGCAATGGTCGAATCTTCGGTTTCACCCGAACGGTGCGAAATGACGGCGGTGTAACCCGCACGCTTGGCCATTTCGATCGCCGCAAACGTTTCGGTCAGGGTACCGATCTGGTTGATCTTGATGAGGATGGAGTTGGCAATGTTCTGGTCAATACCCTGCTTGAGGATCTTGGTGTTGGTCACGAACAGGTCGTCGCCCACCAGCTGCACTTTCTTGCCCAGCTGTTTGGTCAGGATTTCCCAGCCGGCCCAATCGTCTTCGGCCATGCCGTCTTCGATGGTGATGATGGGGTACTTGTCGCACCAGGTCGCCAACAGGTTGGTAAAGTCGGCTGCAGTCAGTGAAACACCGCCTTCACCGGCCAGATGGTATTTGCCGTCACGGTAGAACTCGGAGCTGGCGCAGTCAAGGCCCAGGGCAATCTGCGAACCGGCTTCGTAACCTGCGGCCTCGATGGCCTGCAAAATCAGCTGGATGGCGGCTTCGTGGTTGGCTACGTTAGGAGCAAACCCGCCTTCATCGCCAACGGCCGTTGACATACCCTGGTCGTGAATCAGTTTTTTCAGGGCATGGAAAACTTCGGCGCCCATCTGCAGCGATTCGCGAAAGCTTTTTGCACCCACCGGCAAGATCATGAACTCTTGCATGTCGAGCGTGTTGTTGGCATGCGCGCCGCCATTGATGACGTTCATCATGGGTACGGGCATTTGCATGGGACCACTGCCGCCAAAATAACGGTACAGCGACAGGCCTGAATCGTCGGCCGCCGCACGCGCTACCGCCATACTGGCCGCCAGGATGGCGTTGGCACCCAGGCGGCTCTTGCTTTCAGTACCGTCCAGTTCGATCAGGGTACGGTCGACAAACGTTTGTTCCTGGGCATCCAGACCCATCAGCGCTTCGGAGATTTCAGTATTCAGGTTTTCAACGGCTTTAAGCACGCCTTTACCCAGGTAACGGCCCTTGTCGCCATCACGCAGCTCGATGGCTTCACGCGCACCGGTGGAAGCACCTGAGGGTACGGCAGCACGCCCCATGGCACCTGATTCAAGCAAGACATCACATTCGACGGTGGGGTTACCACGCGAGTCAAGGATTTCGCGCCCGATAATATCTACGATTGCACTCATTGCATGTCCTAAAAGAAGAAAAAATTACATTAATGATGGATGACCGGATTTTACTGTGTGTCTGCACCGTACCGGGCCGGGCCGTTACTTGAGCATCACCTTTTCAAGATGCTCGACGGCCCTGACTTTCCAGCCCAGTTCGTCTTTGATGCGGCAACGCAGGGCATCAGACGCCTCGGGCTCACCATGAACCAGGAAAGTTTGCGATGGCGGACGTTTGAACCCGCCCAGCCAGCGCATGATTTCATCAGCGTCGGCATGGGCCGACAACATCGACAGGTTGGCAAGCTCGGCCTTGACCGGAATGTATTCGCCGTGAATCTTGATGGTCGGGGCACCCGCCAGCATTTTGGCGCCACGTGTACCCGCTGCCTGATAACCGGCAAACAGAATGCTGGAACGCGGATCAGGGGCAAACCGCTTCAGGTGGTGAATGACGCGCCCGCCCGTTGCCATGCCACTGGCCGAAATGATGATCTTGGGCATGGGTGACGCATCCAGCGCCTTGGACTCTTCAACGCTTTCGATGTATTCAGCGACGCCATTGACCTCGCGCACCTGGGCATGGGTGAGTTTCTGTTCACCGGGATGCTCTTTATGAACGCGAACGGCTTGCAGTGACATTGGGCTGTCAAGGTAGATGGGCATATTGGCCGGGAGCCGGTTTTCCTTGCGCAGCACATACAGGTAATAGAGCAACAATTGCACACGGCCCACGGCAAAGGCCGGAATCACCACGGTACCGCCCCGCTCGGCGGTACGCCGGATGATGGCTTCAAGTACCGCCTCGGGCTCGCTCGGGTCATGCAGGCGGTCACCGTAGGTGGATTCAAGCACCAGGTAATCGGCTTCGGAAACCACATCGGGATCGGGCATGACCGGGTCGTCATAACGGCCCAGGTCACCAGAGAACAGCAGTTTACGGCCGTCCCACTGAATCTCGACCATCGATGCGCCAAGGATATGACCTGCACGATGCAGCTTGACCTTGATATCCGTACCCAGATCATGGAACGTGTCGCGCGACAACGTCTTGAACTGCTTCAAGACCTGGCGGGCCTCTTTGGTCGTGTACAACGGCAACGCCGGCTCATGTGAGGAGAGCTTGTGGCGATTCATGAATTCGGCGTCGGCTTCCTGGATGTGCGCGCTGTCAAGCAACAGGATTTCAGCCAGATCGAGCGTAGGGTCGGAACCAAAGACCGGGCCGCGAAAGCCTTCGCGCGCCAGTCGCGGCAAATAACCGGAATGATCAAGGTGGGCATGGGTCAGCACAACAGCATCGATACTGCCCGGATCAACCGGAAAAGGTGCCCAGTTGCGCTGTCGCAAATACTTCAGCCCCTGGAACAAACCACAATCAATCAGCACCCGCCGCCCGTTCGATTCGAGCAAGTGGCGCGAGCCAGTCACGGTGCCAGCCGCACCCAGAAATG
>JAAYID010000110.1 GCA_012744285.1 Alcaligenaceae bacterium | reverse complement strand
CGGTTAACCAAAAAAGTTATGGGGCCTTAGAAGCCGCGTTAACCACAGAAGCGGGGCTGGGGGACTGACCAGGCAACGCTAAAGCCGCTTCAACCTTAGCTTCAACCTTGGCATCAACCTGGGCATCAACCTTGGCATCGACATCGGCCGTCAAGGCAAGCACCCACACCGCCAGTTGTTCGGCATCTTCGCTAGACACATGGGACTGAGCAGGCATGGGCACCGCCCCCCAAGCGCCACGCGAACCACCTCTGATTTTCATTGCCAGATAGGGCACTGTCGCCGCGCTGCCGTTGTAACGTTTGGCGATAACTTCAAAATCCGGGCCCAATCGCTTGCGCCCTTCGGCGGAGTCGACCCGATGACAGCTGATGCAGTTATTGGCTTGCGCCAACTCGAGGCCCACGGTTTGTGCGATAACGCCCTGAGAGAATACAACCAGCCCTGTCGCAAGGGCTGCAATGCGAAAATACATGCTTAACCTGAAAAAAAACGATTACTTCCAAACAGTTAACACAACGCGTTAACGGTATCATCCAACAGTTTCAGAAAAAACACCACGGAATAAAAGGCGGTTTTCCATGCTTGTTCACCCACAGTTCGACCCTGTCGCCCTTCAGATCGGGCCTATTGCAATTCATTGGTACGGATTGATGTACCTGGCTGGTTTTGCCCTTGTATGGCTGGCAGGACGCTGGCGCATCAACAATGGCAAGACCGACCTAACCCTGCGTGACCTTGAGGATATTATCTTCTATGGCGTTATCGGCGTCATTGCCGGAGGTCGCCTTGGATACGTTTTATTCTACAAACCCGCCGAATACCTGCAGAACCCCATGGAAATTTTCTACCTGTGGCAAGGCGGAATGTCATTTCATGGCGGATTGGTCGGGGTCATCGTTGTGCTCTTGGTGCTGGCACATCAAAAAAAGAAAACACTGCTTGAACTGGGGGACTTTATCGCACCCATGATACCGCTCGGTTTGGCCACCGGTCGTTTGGGCAATTTCATCAATGCCGAACTTTGGGGACGCCCGACCGATCTGCCCTGGGGGATGATATTCCCGACACTGGGTGACGGGCTGGCGCGACATCCTTCCCAGCTTTACGAAATGGCACTTGAGGGTGTCGTGCTGTTTGCCCTGGTGTGGTGGTTCGCGCGCAAACCCCGCGCAACCGGACAAGTCAGTGCGGTCTTTCTGATCGGCTACGGCTTGTTCCGTTTCCTGGTTGAATATACACGCGAACCCGATGCATTTCTAGGACCAGTGCTCGGCTCATTAACCATGGGGCAGCTACTCTCGCTGCCCATGATCGCGATAGGACTGCTCATTTACTTTCGGGCAACAAATACACCGACCCACGCACAGAAACCGTAATGTTTTCGGAGCCCCCTTCAAGTGGGGGGCTTGATTTTTCGGCCGCACCAGCCAGCATCATGCGCGGCATCGGCACATAGTCGGCACCACCACCATCCAACGCCAGCTCTTTAATACGAAATCCTTGATAACCAAAGGCTTTTGCTGTTGATTGCGCACGCTGGGTAAACGCTTTTGCGGCTTGATCAAGCAATGCGGCCTCTGCCCCCTCACGGGCTGCTGTTGATACAAAGAAATACAGGTTACTGATAGCCATTCGATCTGACAGCTGGCCTGCCAGCGCGGAGGCCACACTGAAGTCTGACGATTCAATCAGAACATCTGCACGCCCCTGCCAGCCTTTGATTTTTCCGTTGTCGGCATGCATGGGCCACACACGGTAGTTGCCCGATGAAGCCTTGACTCGCCCCTCGGCACGCGCCTGTTTCAAGACGCTTTCCAGAACACGATCAATACTTGCACTAACTTTTTCACGACTGACGTCATCAACCTGCGTACTGAGTGTGATGCGAACCGTATCCTGCTCAACCTGTGACGTTGCCGAAGCAGAAAGCGTTGCGATGGGCGACTCTGTGGACAACGAGTAAACCGTTTCAACAACCGGCGACTGGCCCTGCGCCGACACAGGCGCCACCCCGAAAACGCCAAACACGCCGACAACGGCAGCCGCCAACACATTACGACGTGCGTTAAGAAAGGCTGTCTGCATAACAGGCTCCAAAAAAAGGCCCGCCAATGGGCGGGCCTGCGAGATAAATGCCCCGCCTGTGCCGTCAAGACCGGCATCCTGGAACCGAGGGTTCAAGGTGGTCGCTTTCAGTCAAGCTTCGGGATCATCAGTTAAGATGTTCACTCCGGCCTGTCAATCGGGCAACCTAATGCCATAAGCATTGGTTCAAGAAATGTAAGGTCAAGTCACGAACACTGCAGGGACAACGGGTTGAGCCAAAACCGGCAACACATGAAAAACGCTGCCGGAACAGCCCGAATTCATTTACAACAAACTGCCCGTGGCAGCTGCTTCGGGCAAAACGAGATCAAGCTGACGATGCATATTTTCAAGACGCTGCTTGAATTCACCGACAGCAACCTGCCCAAGCGGACCATCAGGGGAACGCATGGCGAGAAATTCTGCTGCAATCTGGATTGCAGCCATTACCGCGATACGTTCATTGCCAGTAATTTTACCAGAGCCTTTGATACCCAGCATGCGTTGGTCAACCAGCCTGACCGCGGCCAATAACGCTTCTTTTTCAGAAGATTCGCAGGCCATCGAGTAATCGCGACCCAAAATAGAAACATCTACACGTTCCATGACTGATTACTCCTGGGAGGCACCCGGCAAGCGGATGAGAACAGCATCAATACGTTGACACGCCGCCTCGGCAACCTGACGCAAGCGAGACGATTCGGACTGGCTGGCAAGAAGACGCTGACGGGCAGTCTCGTGCTCGGCATGCTGGCGCTCGATTTGTTCTTTCAGGTGAGCCACTTCAGTGGCCGCCGCAGCCCGCAAACGGACTTCGGTTTGCTCGGACTGCTGACGCAACTGCTGCAAGGCAGCTTCGGATTGCGCACGCAAGGCGTCCATTTCGACACGATGCCGGGTGGCCTGGGCCGCGACATCTTTGTATTCGGACTCTTGTTGCACAAGCTGCTCGAGCAATGCGTCACGCTCTTGTTCAACCAAGGCAACACGCTGGGCGAGCGCATCGTGCCTGGACTGGAGCTGGCGGGCCAGCTCGACAAGCTGCCCCACCCGGGCTTCTAAAAATTCTAGGTCTTGCAACATGGCAATATGGTAAGCCGCAGGCGCTTTCGATGAAAAAGGCCCACAACAGGGTTTGATGGAATCGTTAGAATAACCGATATTGACCCGCCATCGACACAAATACGCGAAGGAGCCAGACATGTCTGCAGCAATTGCCGCTCGTCACTACGAACCGGTACCAGCCCGAAAAATTGCCTTTATCGGGCTGGGCGTCATGGGGTATCCCATGGCCGCACATTTGGCTCGGGCAGGACATAATGTCACAGTCTACAACCGGACATCCGACAAGGCATCGCGCTGGGTCAACGAGTTTGGTCACGCCAAGGCAGATACACCCAGAGCTGCCGCACACAATGCCGATTTCGTTTTCAGCTGTGTCGGCAATGACGACGATTTACGTAGTGTGGTCCTGGGAGACAACGGCGCATTTGCCGGGATGCCGGCAGGCGCAGTCTACGTCGACCACACCACGACATCTGCTGAAGTTGCACGCGAGCTGTCCGATACCGCCAAGCGTTGCGGGCTGAGTTTCATTGATGCGCCCGTGTCCGGGGGACAAGCAGGCGCCGTAAACGGTGCACTGACGATCATGTGCGGCGGATCAGCTTCTGACTTTGAAGCGTCGGCACCGGTGATGGGCGCCTATGCGCGTGCTGTGACCCATATGGGCAACAGCGGAGCCGGACAACTGTGCAAAATGGTGAACCAGATCTGCGTTGCCGGCGTGCTGCAAGGGCTGGCCGAAGCAATTGCCTTCGGACAGACGGCAGGGCTGGATATCGATAACGTCTTGTCAGTCATCAGCAAAGGCGCTGCGCAAAGCTGGCAAATGGAACATCGGGGACACACCATGAGCAAACAAGAGTTCGACTTCGGCTTCGCTGTTGACTGGATGCGTAAAGACCTGGGCCTGGTACTGGATGAAGCTCGACGTAACGGCGCCAGCCTGCCAACGACAGCCCTGATTGACCAGTTTTACGCCGAAGTACAGAAAATGGGTGGCGGGCGCTGGGACACGTCGAGCCTTATCGCCCGCTTCCAGCGCCCCTGACACCCGTCAGACCAAACTTCGAATATTGGCGTTGTCGCTGCCTGTGTCGATGTGTTCGGGGTCTGTGGCTTGCAACCCGGTTGCGGCAGGATTACAAACGGTTCGGGCAACGCCCTGCCGCTGACGTAAAAACCGGCGATCGACACCTCGCCGGAATAAAATGCCCGCCAGTTCGTTCAGCGCCTGGGTGTAGACGTCTCTTTTGAACTCGATGACAGCATCGAGAGGAACCCAATAGTGACTCCAGCGCCAGGCATCGAACTCGGGGTGACGTGTTGCCCGAAGGCAAACATCAGAATCGCGGCCAACCAAACGCAACAAAAACCAGATTTGCTTTTGCCCCTTGTACACCCCTCTGGAATCGCGCCGAATGAATTCATTCGGCACGTTGTAACGTAACCAATTACGTGTGCGCCCCAATATGCGGACATGCTCTGGTAACAAACCCACTTCTTCACGAAGCTCGCGGTACATGGCCTGTACCGGACTTTCACCGTACTTGATACCACCCTGCGGAAATTGCCAGGAATGCTCGCGAATGCGTTTACCCCAAAATACCTCGTTTTTTTGATTAACGAGGATAATGCCGACATTAGGACGGTAGCCTTCACGGTCTAACATAGGCCACCTCAATAACGAATTTAATACAATTACTCCGATTATACGTATCTGCAGAGATCCTCACCATGCGCGCATCCAAGTACCACCTCAACACCCTGAAAGAAGCCCCCACCGAAGCCGAAGTCATCAGTCATCAATTGATGACACGGGCCGGCATGATCCGCAAGCTGGCGGGCGGCATTTACACCTACATGCCTCTGGGCCTTCGGGTTCTGAAAAAAATTGAAGCCATCATTCGTGAAGAAATGGATCGTGCCGGCGCCGTCGAGCTATTGATGCCCATGGTGCAACCGGCTGAGCTCTGGGATGAATCGGGACGACTGTCGGAATACGGCCCTGAACTGCTGCGCATCAAAGACCGCCACCAGCGCGACTTCGTACTGCAACCGACCTCTGAAGAAGTGGTGACCGATATCGCCCGGAACGAGATCCAGAGCTGGCGTCAGTTGCCCGTGAATTTCTATCATATCCAGACCAAATTCCGGGACGAGCGTCGCCCGCGCTTTGGCCTGATGCGCGGGCGTGAATTCACCATGAAAGACGCCTATTCTTTCGACCGGGACGAAGCGAGCGCACAAGCCAGCTACGACAACATGTACGATGCGTACATGAGAATTTTCAACCGGCTGGGTCTGGTTTTTCGGGCTGTTGCCGCAGACACCGGGTCTATTGGCGGGTCACGCAGCCACGAGTTTCAGGTCATTGCGAACACCGGTGAAGACCTGATCGTGTACAACCCCGATTCGCAATACGCAGCCAACATCGAACTGGCCGAAGCACCCTGTCTGATCGCAAGCCGGTCGCCCGCCTCCAGGGCAATGACCAAGGTCGCCACGCCCGACATGACCAAATGCGAAGACGTGGTGACCCTGATGGGTCGTCCGCTGACCGATGCCGTCAAGTCAATCGTTCTGGCTACCGAACCCGCTGAAGGCAAACCTGCCCGAATTTTCGTCTTGCTGATCCGTGCCGACCACGAACTGAATGAAGTCAAAACAGGCAAACTGCCCGGCCTGGACCAAGGTTACCGTTTCGCCACAGACGATGAGATCCGCTCGACATTCGGCTGCTCACCGGGCTACCTGGGCCCGGTCGGCACCAAAAAAGATGTCACTGTCATTGCCGACACCACCGTTGCCAATATGCATGATTTCATTTGCGGCGCCAACGAAGATGGCTTCCACCTCGATGGCGTCAACTGGGGACGAGACCTGGCTGAAGCACAGGTTGCAGACCTTCGGAACGTTGTTGCAGGCGACCCCGACCCGAATGGCGGCACCCTGGCGATCCAGCGCGGCATTGAGGTCGGCCACGTCTTTTTCCTGGGCGACAAATATTCTAAAGCCCTGAACGCCACGTTCCTGGAAACCGACGGCAAACCGGCCATCATGCAGATGGGTTGTTACGGTATTGGCGTCAGCCGCATTGCTGCAGCCGCCATCGAACAAAACCATGACGAGCGCGGAATTATCTGGCCCGCGGGCATCGCCCCCTTCCAGGTTGTCATTTGCCCCATGGGATGGACCAAAAGTGAAACGGTTCGCAACACCGCTGAACAAGTGTATCAAGACTTGCTTTCGCAGGGCGTTGACGTCATTATCGACGATCGCGATATTCGTCCGGGCGTGATGTTTGCAGAATGGGAACTTATTGGCGTTCCCTTGCGTCTCACCATTGGCGATCGCGGCCTGAAAGAAGGCATTATCGAGTACCAGGACCGCCGGCACACTGAAGCCGAAAAAATAAAGGTTGAAGACGCCTCAGCCTACGTTCTGGAACAGTTAAAATCGCGCACCCCAACCCCTTGATTCAAACAACGTGCACTCAACGTTAGCCGTTCGCGTTTATTACGAAGACACCGACGCTGGTGGCGTTGTCTTTTACGCCAACTATCTCAAGTTCTTCGAGCGTGGCCGTACCGAGTGGTTGCGAAATCTTGGCGTTGACCAGTCCGATCTGGCCACACGTGAACGGCGGATTTTCGTTGTGAAGCAACTCGACACCCGATACATCAAGCCGGCACGGCTTGATGACTTGCTGACGATTCACAGCGAAATCACCCGTCTGGGGCGGGCGTCAATCGACTTCTTTCAATACGCAACCCTTGACGGACAACGCCTGTGCGAGGGGAACATCCAGATCTGTTGCGTGGACGCTGAAACATTGCGCCCCGCAGCACTACCTCACGAACTTAAATCATTATTGGAAAAGGTTCAGGAATAACCATGCAGCCCTCAAGCGACCTGTCTATCGTCTCGCTCATTCTTGATGCCAGTATCCCGGTACAGATTGTCATGCTCATTCTGGTGGGCATCTCCGTTTTGTCCTGGACGTACATTTTCAGCAAGCGCTCTGCACTGAAACGGGCACATGAACAAACCCGCCTTTTTGAAGATGACTTCTGGGCGGGTGGCGATCTGACAGCCTTGCAAAAATCGGTATCCGCAAGCCCCGCCGACTATGGCGCGCTGGCTCGCATCTTTGATGCAGGCATGACTGAATTCATCAAGGCACGACGTGTCAGTGGCAGCGGTGATGCCCTGCTGGATGGTCCACGCAGGGCCATGCGAGCAACCTACCAGCGCGAAATGGACAGCCTGGAGTCACATTTGAACTTTTTGGCCTCGGCCGGGTCTGTCAGCCCATACAT
>JAAYID010000109.1 GCA_012744285.1 Alcaligenaceae bacterium | reverse complement strand
GAGGCACACTGATGACCAAAGCAACCCCAATCTCCATTTTTGACTTCGACGAACGCGCTGAAAACGAAAAGGGCGTTGAAATCGAACTCGTAACGGCCAGCGGAAAGCGCACCGGTATCCATGTAACCGTTATTGGCGAACAGTCGGAAAAAGTGCAGGCACACGTTTTTCGCTCGATAAATGCGCGTCGACGCCAGGATATGGCAAACGCGCGCAAGGGCAAAAACGCCGAGGTTCGGCCCATCGAGGAGGATGTCGCGCTGGCAGCGGATAAGGCTGTGGTATCCGTTTCGGGCTGGCGTGGACCAAAGGAAGATTTCAATGAGGGGAATCTTCGTCGACTGTTGGAAAAGAACCCCACGTTCGTTACGCAAATTCTTGAGGCATCTGCAGATAGCGCGGCTTTTACTGGGGGCTGACGGCGGCCCTGCTTGAATACGCCGAATCCGAGTTCGCCCTGTCTGCCCGGCAAAAAGACGGGCGAACCCTTCGAGAGCATCTGGAGTCGGTCGAGCGTCAAACGGGCGAAATGCCCGAGGCGCTGGACCAGCCAGATTTTCCGGAAGATGTCCGCTATGTTTGGGAGTGGTTTTGTCGACTTTCCAGCCGCAGGCAGGTTGGCATGGGGCCCGGGCCACTGACCTGGCCACAGATCGAGTCGTTCTTCCGGGTGCTGGGTATTGCACCGGATGAGTGGGAAATCAGGGCCATTGAGCGGTTGGATGATGTTTGGCTGGGGAGTTTGGTGGAGGAGGGAGGGAAAGCGTAGGGCTGTATGAATTTACAGTTTGAAATGTTTCTGCATCTGTGTAGCATGGCAGTTTCGATGCTTAAAAGCTCTTCGCATAGTCATGCTTACCATCTCCACAGAGGTCCTGAGTTCAGAAGAGGTCGTTGAAATGGACTCGGTCGAGGCTGAGTACATTGCACGCGATCTGCTGCGACAGATTAAAGAGGACTCGACAAAGCTCTTGATCACCTCGTCCCCTGAGATCGAATTGATTGTCCGGGCGGGCGTTGTATTTGCTGCGAAAATTGAGTATCTGCGGAAACGCTTCGTTGGCGTTCACGGAGACATGGGGCAACTTACGAGGGAAGAAAGGAGATGGATATCCGACCTGGAAGGCGCGATGCAGAGATATACAGAGCTTGTTATCAATGCCCTTGCCAAGACTCTCCCGCACATATTGGACGATAAGGTCGAGAGAACTATTTTGGGCTCTGATGAAAAGGTTAAGCTTAGCGTTATCCATGCCTTGCCCGCGCTTGTTCTTAGCGTCCATGAGCTTAAGCGGCTGCTGACGCAAGGTTCTTATCAGATTGCTCGATTTTCTGGGGTCTTTTTTCATTCGGTATTTGCGGCCCAACAAATTTTTAGACTCTTTGGGCTTGGAGAGGCTGCCAGGGGTGGGGAGGGCGATTTGACGAATTTGCCTCAAACAAGGTTGATTTTCGACTATGTTGTGGGTAGCACGAAATTGGCGGAGGACATTTGCCAAGTCTTGAGGGTGCCGCTCAGTGGGCCTCCTGCGATTACTGTTATGGCAGAAGATACGCCGCCTGTTGTCTGCATAGAATATCTACTCGATTCGACGCCTCACGCGGTAGTTAAGGCGAATGACGGGCTCGCAAAGGCAATCGCGCTGAACAAGCTCGCCATTCCAGAAAACTTCCACGTATGTTTCGGGGTGGCCTGATGAGCATTTCAGAGCGTGACCTGTATGAGTTAGCTAGGGCGTCGCATGAGCATGCTCAAGAGGAAGTGGACTACCGTTCTGCCATAAGCCGCGCTTACTATGCTGCGTATCATCGTTGTGTTGATTTCCATAGCCGACTTCCCTATGGTGGCAAGGAGCCGCGCGGAGGTAATGGTGGCGCTCACGAGAGGCTTATCCATCGCCTAACGAATCCGACGATTGCCGATGGAGATATTTTTGCACGGTCTGTCGAACTTGGGCACAAGCTAAGAACTCTGAAAATGAGACGGCATATCGCTGACTACCAGCTAAGCAAGACAGTGCGTCCGAAGGATGCGGAGCTGACAATTTTGGAGGTCGGTGAGTTGCTCCAATCTACAGGGGGGGTAGTTTAGGTAAGGGAGTGCGGACGATTTTGGGCGCCTTTTTTACGCTCATTACCAGCCGACACCACTCGGGCGACTCTCCAGTCGCCCTTTTTTGCACATGGCGCTATAGTCCCTGTATCTAATTGATACGGGGGGTGTATGAAACGGGTTATTGCGGTATGCGTGCTTTCTATTTTGCATTGGCACGCATTGGCCGAAGAGATGGTTCCGGCGTCTGTCGCCGGAAGGCTTTTAGAGGCAAAGGCAAATCTTGCGCTGAAACATGCTGAAGGTTGCTTCTACCGAACGAGAATAATGCTCATGGTCTATGAGGGTAAATCTCGCGGCGCAAAGTTGAATCAGCTGCTTCCTCCAGGTGCTGATGCTGATGACAAGACTCTTTACGAAAGAGGGTTTGCTCTCTCCGGGCTGAATGATCCATTGATCCAGCAGACCTATGAGGAGTGTATCGATGAAGTTCGCCCCAAGTTAATGGCGCCATGATTTAAGTTTGATACCTAACCCGATTCGTCGGGTTTTATTTTCGGCCTTGCTATTGCAGCAGGGCCTTTTTTATGGGCGTTCAAAATGACAGAAACGGCAAGTCTTGTCATCAAGACGGATAGCACCGATGTTACGCGTGCCAAAGGCGAGCTTGACAGGCTCACCGATGCTGGCGGGCGTACCGAAGAGGCCGCAAAGCGTGTGCAGCGTTCGTGGGAGCAGGCTGCCCAGCGTGTCGCGTCTGAAATGACTGCGCTCAATAGCCGTGTAGATGTGCTGAACGGTACGCAATCCAAGATGCTGGCCGCAGTAGAGCGCGTCGCCAGTCAAATGGATCGCATGGCTGCGGCATATGACCGCTCTACCCGTGCGGCCGAGCAAGCGTCCCGCTCATATGGTGATGTTGGGCGTGAGGCCGGGGCAAGCGCTGCCGGGGTTGACCGCGTAAACCGTTCGTTGATGCAAACGGAAACCACCGCAACAGCTGCTGGCGCGTCAATTCGTCGTCATTTGCTTGCGGCAGTTGGCGGGCTGTCGGCCATGCGTCTTATTGATGTGGCTGATAACTGGGGGCAAATGGCGTCTCGAATCCGCATGGCAACCGACAGTGCTGAAGAGTATGCCCAGGTTCAGGTACGCATGGTTGAAAGCGCCAATCGGACCTACCGAAACATCACTGAAACTCGCGAGGCATTTGTCCAGCTGTCGCCAGTTTTGCGCCAGATGGGTATGTCGCTTGGCGAGTCTATGGATGCAATTGATGCGTTCAGTGGGTTGATGGTAGTCAACGCGGCCAGCACAGACCGAGGTGCTGATGCTATGCGGGCGCTGTCAGTTGCATTGCAAAAAGGCAAGCTGGATGCAGATGGCTGGGTAACGATTTACAGCACGCTTGATTCTATCGTGGATGTTCTGGCGCAGCATAGCGGCTTGGCTGCCGAGGAAATCAGAAAGCTTGGTGCCAATGGGGAGCTGTCCGTCCAAATGCTGGCTCAGGCCCTCGCTGGGCGGATGGATCCTATTATGCGTCAGGTCGAAGAGATGCCGACGACTGTGCGCGACGCCATGAACAACGTAGGCAATGCCTTCACTGAGTATATTGGCAAAGCCAATGAGGCTAACGGCATCACCGCGACTATGGCCGATGGCATCGTGCTGCTTGGTGAGAACCTGGCTGGCGTGTTGAATGTTGCTTTGGTGGCTGGCGCTGCAGGCATGGCTCGTTACGCTGCTGGCGTCAGTGTCGCTACAGCGCAAACTGTCGCGAAAACGTTGCAAGTCAGAGTTGCTGCAGCGGACGAGCTGAAGCTCGCTCAAGCGCAATTGGCTACAGCCCAGGCATCCGTTGTGCAGACACGGGCTATGCAGGGCCTGACTGCGACGATGGCTCAGCAAACGGCAGCTGCCAATGCGCTTGCTGCCGCAGAGCAGCGCGTAGCTGCAGCTAAGGTCGGTCTAGCTGCGGCCGGCCGCTCTGTCCTCGCAGTCCTTGGCGGTCCGGCAGGCATTGCAATCACCGCAGGTCTTGTTGCTGCATCCTTTATGAATTTGGGAAGCTCGGCCAATGAAGGATCAAAAGGCGTTGACCTTTTGACAAAATCATTCAATGAGCTGGACGCAGCGCAAACGCGTCAAGCCCTGAAACAGCTTCAAGAGCCATATCAACAGACCCGAGAAGAAGTAGCAAAGTATGCCGCGCAGGTTGAGTATCTCAACATGCAACTAAACCAGTTTCCAAATAGCGCCATGGCTAAGGAGTGGAACGACAGGCTTGTCGACGCCCGAGGGAACCTGTCTACCGCTTCGAAAGAGTTGACCGGCTACATCCAAAAGATGATGGAGCTTGAGGGCCAGATGTCGAGACTGCAAACCGCGTCAAATGCAGCCCCTTTGGCCGCAACCAGCGAAATGGCTGCAAAGTACCTTGAGCGGCTTTCCGATCAAGCATTGACCGCAGGCTTGAAAACACAAACTGAACAGTTGGATGCGATGGTGGCGGCCGGCAAGCTTGTGTTTACCCCTGATGATCTTGTTAAGGCGCAGGCGTATGCGGGGAAAATTGACGCAGCGAATGCCGCCTTGAAAAGCAAGAACGCTTCACTGAAAGAAAGTAACGCTACGTTGAGGTCGGCCCAGACTGCGTATGCCTCACTGACTGCTTCTATTCAGGCGAAGATCGAAGAGAACAATCTTGAAATCGCAGTTGGCCAAAAGGCTGGCGAGGTAGATCGGATTCGCATAAAGCTTGACCAGGACTTGGCGGCCGGAAAGATCAAACTTTCTGACGCCCAAAAGAGTTCGGTCGATATGGCTCTGAAGGCCCTGAAAACAAGCGAAAGCGAACTCGCTATTTCTCGCATGATTCAGGCCTCCAGAAAGAAAGAGCTGGATCTGTCAGTCAATGCGGTGAAGGCAGCATACGATGAAGCGCAGCGCAACGAGGAGCTTTTCCAAACGTTCGGCATGTCAGCTGACGCATTGGAGCGCTTGACCGTAGCGCGTTTGCGCGACCAGTTGGCCCAGAAAGATTCGTTGCAGCTGAACGACGAGCAGGTTAAGGCGCTTGAGTTGCTTATCGATGCGCATGATCGAAATGCCGTGGCCTTGCAAAACGTCGACTTTATGGAAAAGCAGAAAGCCGCCTGGGAGCAATGGTCCCGGGATGTCGAAGGCATCTTCCAGCAAGTCGGCCAATCCCTCACTGACGCCATCTTCGAAGGCGGCAAGTCAGGCCGTGACCTGGTCAAGGATTTGTTCAAGACCCTGACGCTGCGGGTGCTGATCAATCCGGTGATGAACTCGATTCAAGGGCAGGTCACACAGTCGCTCGGTAGCGCGTTCGGGTATCAGAACCCACAGCAGCAGGGTGGCGTAGACGCCATGGGTCTGGCCCGAGGCGCAAAAGGTCTGTATGACTCATACAGCACAGGCAGTTATGGCG
>JAAYID010000108.1 GCA_012744285.1 Alcaligenaceae bacterium | reverse complement strand
TGAGTCCTTCATTCAACCCCAGCCCCAGGCCGTCGCGGGCGATCAGTCGTCCTAAGGCATCGTTGTAAGGGTTGCCGTTGTCAAAGTCGGCGATAAGTTGTGTGCCGGCATTGGGCGTCCATGTAATGCTTGAGCCCATGTAATTTTTTAAGGTCGCCGCGTCTGCATCGAATTGGTTGGCGGCTTTGAGCCTGGACAGATTTTGAGTGTCGCTTGCCCCCAGATTGCCCGTGCCGGTACGGCCGTATCCTGCCAAGACAAACGCCTTGCCGATTTCGTCGTGGTTTCGGTAAAGCGCGTATCGGTCAGCACTGATGGGTGCTGTGGTCGGCAACCAGACGATGGCCAGGTCATTGTTGCTGTCCTGGTCATAGCCTGGATGTCGCAGAATCTGCGTCGAGGTGTACGTCTGGACACCTTGTGCCGTTTCGAACCAGATTGTCGCCGAACTGGCCATGGGGTCAAACAGGTGACCTGCCGTCAGTATGGCCCGGCCGTCATAAAGCAAACTGCCGGTTGCATAGTAGTTGTTGACACTGATGCGAACCACGCCGTCATAGCCATCGCCGACGGTGGAGCGATAACGGGGGTCAGTGTAATGGGCGCTTGTCGTGACCATGATGTGCCGGCAACCCTATTCGAGTGATGAGCGTGTTGTCTTTCAGGAAGGAGGCCGCAGCTTATTCCATCCCTGGCACAACCGTTGAGAAACCGGCATCCACATGGGTGATTTCACCGGTCACGCCCGCAGCCAGGTCAGACAGCAGGAACGCGGCGACGTTACCCACGTCGTCTGTCGTGACATTGCGGCGCAGCGGGGCGTGGGCTTCGACAAACTTCAGGATGGAGCCGAAGTCTTTGATGCCGCTGGCGGCCAGGGTTTTGATCGGGCCGGCCGAAATGCCGTTGGCGCGGATGCCCATGGGGCCCAATGAGTTGGCCAGATAGCGTACGCTGGCTTCCAGTGAGGCCTTGGCCAGACCCATGGTGTTGTAGTTGGGAACGACTTTTTCTGCGCCCAGGTAGGTCAGGGTCAACACGGAACTGTTGCGGCCTTTGAGCAGGGGCAAGGCGGCTTTGGCCAGGGCGGGGAAGCTGTAGGCAGAGATGTCGTGGGCGATGCGGAAGCCTTCGCGTGACAGGCCGTCGAGGAAGTCGCCGGCGATGGCCTCTCGCGGGGCAAAGCCGATGGCGTGGACCAGGCCATCCATGCCGTCCCAGTGTTTCTGGATTTCGGCGATGGCCGATTCGATTTGTGCGTCGTCGCCGACATCGCAGGGCAGCACGATGGAGCTGCCAAATTCAGCGGCGTACTCGGTGACGCGGTCTTTGAAGCGGTCGCCGACGTAGGTGAAGGCCAGTTCGGCGCCTTGCTGGTGGCAGGCTTTGGCGATGCCGTAGGCGATCGAGCGGTTGGAGATGACACCGGTGATCAGGATGCGTTTGTTTTTAAGAAAGCCCATTATTCAGCCTTTGGAATCAATAAAAATGGTGTGTTGCGAGGCAATTGGAAGGTATGGTGTGACTGGCCGTGACCATGCGGTTTTGACGGTGTGGTGTACTTGACTTAGCTGCGCCGCCCCTTGCCGGGTACTTTCAGGCGCTTGCCCTGGTCAAGGCTGTTGCCTTTCAGGTTGTTCAGCCGGCGCAGTTCATTGACCGACGTGTTGTAACGGCGTGCCAGAGAAAACAGGGTGTCGCCTTTTCGTACTGTATGCGTGCTCAATGCGCTGGTGTTGCGCGACTGGACGTCAGGCCCAACGTGGCGACGTGCACGAGGCACGGGTGTGCCAACCGGGGGCAGGCCGGCAACAGAAGTGCTGCTGGCGGCGATCTGCAGGCCGGTGCCCGTGGTGGCCGGTACCCAGAGCACCTGGCCATTGGCACGGGTGTCACGGTCATCAAGGCCATTGATGTCACGTAGCCGAGCCAGGCTGATGTTGTGTTTTTGTGCGATGGCGCTCAGGGCTTCGCCCTTGCCGGGGTTATAGGGCTTCCAGGTGTCGAGCTTGTGCTTGTGGGCTTCCAGGTTGGCCTTGAAAATGTCGACCCGGTTGGCTGGCAGCAAAATGACAGGCGAGTTATCGGCAACGATGATGTCCTGGTTGAATGAGGCGTTCAGGGCCTTGAATTCTTCGACCGGTATTTCCGCCAGTTTCGCAACGTCTTCGACGGCCATCGTATGTGTTTTACGGATGCTGGTGAAGTACGGCGTGTTGCCCACATGGGGCAGGGTCATGCCATAGCGTCGCGGGTTGGTAATAATGTTTTTGATGGCTTGCAACTTGGGAACATAGTTACGGGTTTCGTCGGGCATCTTCAGCGACAGGTAGTCGGTGCCGTCTCCGGCCTCTTCGGCACGCTCGATGGCACGTTTCACCGACCCTTCCCCCCAGTTGTACGAGGCCAGGGCCAGGTACCAGTCACCCTGGAATTCATACAGATAGTTCAGGTATTCCAGTGCCGCGTGGGTTGATGCAATGGGGTCACGCCGCTGGTCTTGCAGCTGATCTTGCTTGAGGTTGTAGTGCAGCCCCGTGCTGGGGATGAACTGCCACAGGCCCGATGCCTTGGCGCGGGAATAGGCTTCGGGGTTGTAGGCACTTTCGACAAATGGCAGCAGCGCCAGCTCGGTGGGCATGCCGCGTCGCTCAAGCTCGTCGACAATGAAATACAGGTAGCGTCTGGCCCGTTCGCTCATGCGGTACACCGACTGCGGATGCGAGGCGTAGTAGTTGGTCCAGTGGTCGACCAAGGGGTCATTCAGGTTGGGGATGGCAAAGCCGCGCCGGATCCGGTCCCAGATGTCGGCCGGAGGGTTGGTCAGGTCGATGGTGCGCGAGGTATCGACGGCCACATAGGGGTCTTGACCCGATTGTTGTACGCTGCCCTGGTGAGCACAGCCGGCCAGTATCGCTACCAGTAGCAGCGTAAATAATCTCAGGAACATGGGTAGAGCATTAAAAATTGTTTTTCCATTCGCGCAGGCAGGCGAAAACAGCGACTGCGGAATTCAGCGGCTTGCCGGCATAGCCCTGAGCAGCGTCAATCACGGACGACTGCAAAGGGCGCAGGAACGGGTTGGTTTCAAGCTCGAGGCTGATGGTTGACGGTAATGTGGGCAACCCTTGGTCGCGCGTTTTTCGGGCAGCCTCGAAGCGTTTTTTCAGCACCGCGTTACCTGGTTCGACCGCCAGAGCCCAGCGTAGATTCGACAGGGTATATTCGTGCGCACAGCACACCAGGGTGTCCAGAGGTAGCGCCTGAAGCTTTGCCAGCGAGTTCACCATGTCGGCCGGGGTGCCTTCAAACAGGCGCCCGCAACCGGCGGCAAATAGTGTATCACCACAAAAAACAACAGGTTGCTGCTCGTCAAGGTAACCAAAGTAGGCAATGTGACCTGCCGTATGCCCGGGGATATCGAGTACCGAGAGGGTCAGCCCCAGGTGATCGAGCCCGACCTGATCGGTTTCTTTCAGGCCGTGGTCGCAGACCGGCAGATTTTCACCGATGGGGCCATACACCAGCGCGCCGGTTTTTTCCTTGAGTTCTGATACACCGCCCACATGATCGGCGTGATGGTGGGTGATCAGGATGGCATCAAGCGTGAGCTGGTGTTTTTCAAGCAGGGCCAGCACCGGCGCGGCGTCGCCCGGGTCGACGACGACGGCGTGGTTGTCTTTGCGCAATAACCAGATATAGTTGTCTGAAAATGCGGGCACCGGAACCAGACGGGTTGTTTTGGAGTCTTGAGTTGTATTAACCATAGGGAGCTTGTGTGTTTGTTTCAGACCAACCGCTTATCGGTGAACTGGCCGGGTGGCTTGAAACGCCGGCCGGCCAGTACGTGCAAAACTGGGAACAGAAAAAAACCAATGGCATGGTCGCAAATGCGTTTGGCTACCATGCGGTGCAGGTCGGCTTGCCCCACTGGGACTTGCTGGCGGCAAACCGCATACCCCACAAAATTCTTGCCGGCTCGTGTTTCGAGGGTTTGGCGTTGCCGCCCGATCGCAGTCTTTTACTGGCCGAGCCCGAGCAACTGCCCCTTGAAAGCCAATCCGTCGATCTTCTGATATTACCGCATGTCCTCGAGTGTTCCAATAATCCGCATCAGGTTTTACGAGAAGCGGAACGGGTACTGGTTCCCGAGGGGCGTCTGGTTATTTCGGGGTTCAATCCTTTGAGCTTATGGGGGCTTCAGGCGCGCGTGCCGGGTGTCGAGCCTCTGGCACCGGTACCGGCTCATATGCAGGTCTCTTTGCCGCGTCTGAAAGACTGGTTCAAGCTGCTGTCCCTTGAAATTGACCGGGGCCATTTTGGTTGTTACGCTGCCCCCTGCGCCACGCAGCGCTGGCTGCAGCGTTGGTCATTCATGGAGGCTGCCGGTGATCGCTGGTGGCCGGTGTGCGGTGCTGTCTATGTCGTGGCGGCAGTCAAGCGTGTGGCGGCGGTTCGTTTGGTGGGCCCCGCCTGGAAGAACAAGAAGAAACGCCGGATGCGGCGGGCGGCCGTTGTGGCCAATCAGCCGCGTCAGGCCGATGTATCAAGGCAACAGCAAGGTAGTTAAATCATGAGTCAAGGTCAGGCACGTCCTGTCGATATCTGGACTGACGGGGCGTGCAAAGGCAACCCTGGTTGGGGTGGATGGGGGGCTTTTTTACGGCATGGCCGACACGAAAAAAGTCTTTGCGGGGGCGAACCCGAAACAACCAACAACCGCATGGAGCTCATGGCGGTTATTCAGGCCCTGAAGGCGCTGAAGCGGCCCTGCACGGTGGTCATTCATACCGATTCCCAATACGTTCAGAAGGGCATGACGGAATGGCTCGCGAACTGGAAGCGACGGGGCTGGCGCACTGCCGATAAAAAACCGGTAAAAAATGCCGATCTTTGGCAGGAGCTCGACGCGCTTGTACAGCAGCACGAGCTCAGCTGGCGCTGGGTGCGCGGTCATGCAGGTGACCCGGGAAATGAAAAGGCCGATGCGCTGGCCAATCAGGGGGTCGACGTGGCACGGGCGGCAAGCACACGAAACAATGCGTAAATAAGTCTCATCCTGCGCTATTATCAATGCCGGTTTCTGCCGGCAGGTTTCTGCGGTGGCGCTCTGGCAATTAATTTCTGGCAATTCGGCTCAGGCGACAAATACGGATATGAACAAACGTGTAGCGGGTTTTGTGGTGGTTTTGGGGCTGGGGGTCGCCCTGGGCGTCGGGGCCTCGAAGTGGTGGGGGCCCGGCTCTGGCGAAACCGTCGCCGGTAAGGCTCCTCCTGCCGCAGACGCGCCAGGGCCATCGCCCTCGGGTGGCCCGCCTGCAGCGCCGCGCACAGTGGGTGTTGAAGTCGCAGCAGTTCGTCTGGTCAGCATGCCAGCCGAGGTGTCGGCGGTGGGTACGATGCGTTCGGAAAACGCCGTTATGCTGCGTCCTGAAGTCACGGGGCGTATCAGCGAAATCGCGTTTACGGAAGGTCAGCCCGTGAAACGGGGGCAGGTGTTGCTGCGGCTTGATGACAGCGTCGTCAAGGCCCAGTTGCAGCAGGCCCAGGCTAATCTGGGGCTGGCCAATTCGCAGTATCGTCGTTCGGAAACCTTGACCCAGCAAGGGTTTATCAGCAAGCAGGCCCGCGACGAAGCACTCAGTCAGTTGAAAGTGCAGCAGGCTGCCGTCGCATTGGCGCAGGCGCAACTCGACAAGACCGCTCTTCTGGCCCCCTTTGACGGGGTGATCGGTTTGCGTCAAGTATCCGTAGGCGATTACGTCAGCCCCGGAACTGATATTGCCCCGCTTGAGTCCATTGATCCGTTGCAGGTTGATTTTCGGGTGCCCGAAGGGTACGCAGGGCAGTTGGCGGCAGGCCAACCCCTGTCGGTACGCTTTGATGCCTTGCCCGGTGAGCAGCGCAGCGGTGTCGTCAAGGCGATCAACCCGCAAGTGGATGTGGGTGGTCGCTCGGTGCTGGTTCGCGCCGATGTCCCCAACCCCGATGGTAAATTGCGCCCGGGCCTGTTTGCCCGCGTCCAGTTGCAGTTCAATGAGGCCCAGGCCCTGACCGTGCCTGAAACGGCCCTGCAGTCCAGTGGGTCCGAACGCTTTGTCTTCCGTGTTGAAGAGGGCAAGGTCAGGCGGGTGGTGGTCGAGATCGGCCAGCGTCGCGCCGGACAGGTCGAGATCGTGCGGGGCTTGCAGGAAGGGGATCAGGTCGTGGTGGCCGGTTTGCAAAAGGTGTCTGACGGTGTTGCCGTCCGGATTCTGGCAGCGCCTGCCGCCGCGTCTGCTTCCTGAGCCCGGAGGCCAGCATGGTTCTGTCTGAAGTCTGCATCAAGCGTCCGGTTTTTGCGACGGTCTTGTCGTTGTTGATTATTCTGGTTGGCCTGATTTCTTACGACCGTCTGACGGTCCGTGAATATCCGGCCATCGACGAGCCGGTGGTGTCTGTCATGACCGACTACAAGGGCGCGTCTCCCGAGGTGGTCGAGTCACAGGTCACCAAACCCCTTGAGGATCAATTGTCCGGCATGGAAGGTGTTGATGTCATGACATCGCTCAGTCGCTCTGAACGTAGTCTGATCAACATCAAGTTCAAGATGGGGCGGGATCCGGATGCGGCCGCTGCCGATGTACGCGACAAGGTGTCGCGTGCCCGTCGTTTCTTGCCAGACGAAATTGATGAGCCGGTCATCAGCAAGGTCGAGGCCGATTCCACACCGATTATCTACATCGCCGTTCAGGCGGGCAGTCTGAGCACGATGGAAGCATCCGATTATCTGAACCGCTATATCAAGACGCGGTTGTCGGTGTTGCCGGGGGCCGCCGAGATCCGTATTTTCGGCGAACGTCTGCCCGCCATGCGCATTTACATCGACCGGGCCAAACTGGCCGCCTACAACCTGACGGTGCAGGACATCGAGTCGGCGTTGCGGGCCCAGAATGTGTTGATCCCGGCCGGCCGTATCGAGTCGTCAATGCGCGAATTCTCGGTGGTATCGACTACCGATCTGCAAACTGTGCAGCAGTTCCAGAATGTGATTGTCGATACCGTCAACGGTTATCCGGTGCGACTGGGTGATGTGGCGACTGTCGAAATTGGCCCTGCCAACGAGCGCATTTTGTCGCGTTTCAATGGCAATGACGGGTTGAATATCGGAGTGACCAAACAGTCGACAGCCAACCCGCTCGATTTGTCGCGCGCGGTGCGTGCCGAGGTGGAACTGATCAATCAGAACCTGCCCTCGGGGATGAGCCTGAATATTGCCTACGACAGCTCAGTGTTCATCCAGGAGTCGATCAACTCGGTGTATAAAACCATCGCCGAAGCCATCATTCTGGTGGTCCTGGTCATCTTCTTTTTCCTGCGCAGTGTGCGGGCCAGCCTGATCCCGATCGTCACCATCCCGGTTTCCCTGATCGGTGCGTTCGGCATCATGTATCTGTTCGGGTTTTCGATCAATACCCTGACCTTGCTGGCGATGGTGCTGGCGATTGGTCTGGTGGTTGACGACGCGATTGTGGTGCTGGAGAACATTTACCGGCACATTGAAGAGGGCAAGTCGCGTCTGGAAGCGTCGTTTCTGGGCATCAAAGAAATCGCCTTTGCGGTGATTGCGATGACGCTTACGTTGGTGGCGGTGTATGCCCCTCTGGCGTTTGCCACCGGTCGAACCGGGCGGCTGTTTATCGAGTTTGCCCTGACGCTGGCCGGCGCGGTACTGGTGTCCGGTTTCGTGGCGCTGACGCTGACGCCGATGATGTGTTCCACCTTGCTTCGCCATCAAAAATCGCATGGCCGGGTTTACGTCTTTATTGAAAATTTGCTCGAAGGTCTGACATCGGGGTATCGCAAGAGCCTGGGCCTGGCCTTGCGTCATCGTCTGCTGGTGGTGGGTGTGGGGCTGGTGGTGGCGGCGGGTAGCGGGGTGTTGCTCAAAACTATTAAAAGTGAACTGGCACCGCTGGAAGACCGGGGCGTGGTGTTCGGGGTCGTCAGCGCGCCCGATGGGGCTACGCTTGACTACACGCTGGAGAACGTCAAACGCATTGAGCAGATGTATGCGGTGATTCCCGAAGCCTCGGGAAACCAGTCGATCGTCGGGTTCCCTACAGTGACCGAGGCCTTTGCGATTTTGCGCCTCAAGCCCTGGGATGAACGTGAACGCACCCAACAAGAAATTGCCGCCAGTTTGTTGCCGCGTTTCATGGGGTTGCCTGGGGTACGGGCTTTCCCCAGTAACCCCCCGTCCTTCGGTCAGCGGGCCACGTCAAAGCCGATCGAGTTCGTCATCATGAGCCAGGCACCCTACGAAGAAATTGGCCGCATTGTCAGGGACTTCGTCGATAAATTGTCCGATTATCCGGGCTTGCAGAATATTGACACGGACTTGCGCTTGAATACCCCCGAGCTTACCGTCTCGGTGAATCGTGAAAAGCTTGCCGATGTCGGTGTAGACGTGGGTACCGTCGGTCGTACGCTCGAGTCGATGCTGGGAGGGCGGCAGGTGACGCGCTTCCGCGACAGTGGCGAGCAATATGACGTTATTGTCCAGGTCAGCCGGCAAGATCGGGCTGACCCTCGGGACATTTCCGATATTTATGTACGCACCGCCCAGGGGGGGATGGTTCAGTTGTCCAACTTCCTGGAAGTCACTGAGTCGGTTTCCCCGCAGTCCCTGAATCACTTCAACCGTCTGCGCGCAGTCAAGGTGCAGGCGTCGGTGGCACCGGGCTATGCCATGGGTGAGGTGCTCGATCACATGTTTTCGGTGGCTCGCGATACCTTGCCGCCGACGGTGCAAACCGACCTCGATGGGCAGTC
>JAAYID010000107.1 GCA_012744285.1 Alcaligenaceae bacterium | reverse complement strand
GTCATGTAGGCCTGAAAAAATTTTGTTTTTTCTGGGCCCCTAACCGTTGTGCGGCAGGTTTTTTACATCGACGTTGTTTCGCGAAGGCAGCAACTATAACACGGAAAATATTAAAAGCGCCACCATAATGTGAAAAACAGGTCTGCCGCGATGTAAAAGAATAGGTTTGCTTAACAAACAAGGCAGGCAATCATTCATAAAAACTCATCCGTTTCACGTTGTCTGCCGCGTAAAAGATACGGCCTTCCTATAATTGCACCTGGATTCATTATTTACCTCATTTAACGGGTGCGTTTTGTTGACGCGTCATGCGGCCATGCGGTGTTGTCGCAGGGCAGGGGGCACATCGCATCCAGGAGATCTGTCGTGGCTGATTTGTCGAAACTGACGTGTGTGGAAGATTTGCACCGTGCCGCGAAGCGGCGTGTGCCGGGCATGTTCTACGATTATGTGGCGTCGGGGTCCTGGACCGAAAGCACTCTGCGCGCCAACGAGGCAGACTTCCAGCGTTTGCAGTTCCGGCAGCGCGTTGCGGTCGATATCGAACATCGATCGCTTCGTACGACGCTGCTGGGGCAAGACGTGGCCATGCCGGTGGCGATTGCCCCTACCGGACTCACGGGCATGGTGCATGCCAACGGTGAAATGCTTGCCGCGCGTGCGGCGCATCTTTTCGGCGTACCCTTTACGCTATCCACCATGAGCATTTGTTCGATCGAGGACGTCGCAGAATTTACCCAGGCCCCGTTCTGGTTCCAGCTGTATGTGATGCGCGACAAAGATTTCATGAAAAGCCTGATCCAGCGTGCACAGGCAGCGCAGTGTTCTGCGTTGGTGGTGACGCTGGACTTGCAGGTCATGGGTCAGCGTCACAAGGACATCAAGAATGGGCTGACTGCACCGCCCAAACCCACGTTGCGCAATCTTTTGAATCTGGCGACCAAGCCGCAATGGTGCCTGGGCATGGCCCAGACGCATCGGCGCACATTCCGTAATATCGTCGGTCATGCCAAGGGTGTAACCGATGTTTCGTCGCTTGGAGCCTGGACTGCCGAGCAATTTGATCCGCGTCTCAATTGGGATAACATCAAGCGCATTAAAGACCTGTGGGGCGGAAAGTTGGTGCTCAAGGGTGTGATGGAGGTCGAGGATGCGCTGGCGGCTGCCGATGCAGGGGCTGATGCAATCGTGGTCTCGAATCATGGCGGGCGTCAACTGGATGGCGCACCGTCCCCGATCAGTATCTTGCCTGAAATTGTGGACGCCATCGGGAATCGAACCGAAGTCTGGATGGATAGCGGTATCCGTTCGGGGCAGGATGTCTTGCGGGCTATCGCCCTTGGCGCAAAGGGCACCCTGATCGGCAGGTCATTTTTATACGGGCTGGGGGCCGCCGGCGAAGCGGGGGTAACCCGCTGTCTCGAGATTATTGCCAAAGAGCTGGATATTACGATGGCTTTTTGCGGACATAACGATATCAAGAAGGTTGATTCCAGTATCCTGCGTCCATACTGATTCAAATGGTGTTGGCAAGGCAAGACTGTTAAAACAAGGATAAAAATGACTGAACAGACAGATTCAGGGCAGGGGTTACCTGCACAACAGGCCTCTCGTTCATCGGGCCTTGAGTACTGGATGCCGGGTCTTCATACCTTGCGGCATTACAACCCCCAATGGTTGAAAGACGATATTGTGGCCGGCCTTGTGTTGGTCACGATTCTGGTTCCTGTGGGTATTGCGTATTCGGTGGCGGCGGGCCTGCCAGGTGTCTACGGGTTGTATGCCACGGTTATTCCGTTGTTTGCTTACGCCCTGTTTGGTCCCAGTCGTATTCTGGTGCTCGGACCCGACTCGGCGCTGGCGGCGGTTATCTTCGCTGTGGTTGTGCCGTTGTCGGGCGGCGATCCTGCCAAGGCCGTATTGCTTGCGGGGGCCATGTCGATTGCAGCGGGTATCGCGTCATTGCTGGCAGGCTTTGTCAAACTGGGTTTTATTACCGATTTGCTGTCCAAACCAATTCGTTATGGGTACATGAACGGCATTGCCCTGGTCGTGATGATCAGTCAGGCGCCCAAACTGTTTGGTTTCAAGGTTGAGGGTGACAGCATTATCGAAAAATTCATTGGGTTCTTGCAGGGGCTGGCGCAGGGCAAGACGCATTGGCCAACCTTGGCCATTGGCGTTGCGGCCCTGGCGATTATTGCGTTGATGCGTTCTAACCGCCGTGTTTCCGGCATTCTGGTCGCCGTAGTGCTCACGACACTGGCCGTCGGTTATTTTGAGCTTGACCGTTTCGGGGTGGCCGTGTTGGGTGTGCTGCCCCAAGGGTTTCCGGCGTTCACTTTACCGGTCATCCCCCTGTCAGATGTGGTACAGGTTGTCATTGGGGGCGCGGTGGCGGCAGTGTTGGCATTTTCTGAAACCAGCGTTTTGTCGCGTACATATGCCATGAAAACCGGCGATCCGGTTAATCCGGACAAAGAAATGATTGCGCTCGGGGCGGCCAATCTCGCAACCGGCTTTTTTCAGGGCTTTCCGATCAGCAGCAGCGCATCACGAACGCCAGTGGCCGACGCGGCCGGGGCGAAAACCCAATTAGCCTGTGTGGTGGGTGCGATTGCGGTGCTGTTTTTGCTGGTCTTCGGGCCCGAATTGCTCAAGAGCCTGCCCGATACCGTGCTGGCCGCCGTTGTCATTGCGTCAATGGTGGGTCTGATGGATCTCAAAAGCCTGGTGCGTATTTATCGCATGCGCCAGGCCGAGTTCTGGCTGTCGGTAGGGTGTTCGGCCGGTGTCATCGTGTTTGGCACCATCGAGGGCATCGGGTTGGCGGTAGTGGTTGCCCTGATCGCTTTTGTGTGGGAAAGCTGGCGTCCGTACTCGGCCATTCTGTCCAGGGTCGACGGCTTGAAGGGGTATCACGACATTACCCGTTACCCGCATGGGCGTCGTATTCCTGGTCTGGTGTTGTTCCGCTGGGATGCGCCGCTGTTTTTTGCCAATGCCGAGTTGTTTTCCAACCGGATTCTGGACGCTGTGCATGGGGCGCCAACGCCGACACGCTGGATTGTCGTGGCCGCAGAGCCGGTAACCAGCGTTGATGTCACGGCGGCCGATGCTTTGCTGGAGCTTAAAAAAAGGCTGGATACCGATGGTGTGGTGTTGGCGTTTGCCGAAATGAAAGACCCGGTTAAAGACGAATTGAAAGAACTGGGGGTGTTATCCCAGTTTGAACAAGACCATTTCTTTCCGACCATAGGCCAGGCAGTCAACGGGTATCTGGATGAGAACCCCGTTCAATGGCTTGACTGGGACGAAGCCCCCGGAATGACGGCAGGGGCTGCCCCGTCATCCCTATTGCGCGATGGCCCGAACCCGGGCGCGTAGCGCGGCCTTGCGCCCGATGGGCAGGAACGAGGCAATGATGCTGTTGTCGGCCAGTTGGGCCAGTTCGTTGCGTGACAGTTTCAGGGCTTTGGCCACCGCCAGGTAGTTGTCGGCGACATACCCGCCAAAATAGGCGGGGTCGTCGGCATTGATGGTGACCAGAACGCCCTGGCGTAAAAAGTCGGCCAGATTGTGTTTGGCCAGGTCGTCAACCACGCACAGTTTAAGGTTTGACAGCGGGCAGACCGTCAGTGGAATCTGTTCCTCAATCAGGCGTTGTACCAGTGCCGGGTCGTCGGCGCTGCGCACGCCGTGGTCGATGCGCTCGGCGTGCAGCACGTCAAGGGCGTCACGTACGTAGTGTGCGGGGCCTTCTTCGCCGGCGTGCGCCACCAGACGGAAGCCCAGTTCGCGGCAGCGCTCAAAAACCCGGGCAAATTTTTCAGGCGGGTTCCCCAGTTCAGAGGAGTCCAGGCCGATGCCCACCCAAATGTCGCCGTAGGCCTCGCGCAAGGGCAGGGCGGCGTTCAGCGTTTCAAATGCAGCCTCTTCAGACAAGTGCCGCAAAAAACTCATGAGCAGGTAGCTGGTGAGGCCGGTTCGGGCCTGCATGTCACGCACAGCACGTGCAATGCCGGAAAAAACGGTTTCAATGGCAATGCCCCGCTCGGTATGGGTTTGCGGGTCGAACATGATTTCGGCATGGCAGACACCGTCGGCGTGGGCACGCTGCAGGTAGGCCATGGTCATATCGTAAAAGTCTTGCTCGGTAATCAGGACGCTGGCACCGGCGTAGTAAAGGTCCAGGAAGGATTGCAGGTTGGTAAAGGCGTAGGCCTCGCGCAGCGCCTGTACCGACGCATAGGGCAGGCTGACGTTGTTGCGTTGGGCCAGTTCAAAAATCAGTTCGGGCTCAAGCGTGCCTTCGATGTGTACGTGCAATTCGGTTTTGGGCAATGCTTTGATGTAGTCATCGAGATTCACAACAGGATTCATGGGGTGTGCTCCTTGTTCTTGTCGGTGTTCCTGAGGTGCCGTCAGGACACTCCGGAACGGGGTGATTGTTTACAGAAGGGGGCCGTGTGGGGGCTCGCTATCGGTTCGCATTCTGTGACCGGGGATGCTCTTCGCCGTGTTGGCGGCGATGCCCTGAAGTTCAGCGCGTACGCCACGCGGCCCATGCCAGAACGGCCCATCCCGCAATGAAGGCAACCCCGCCAATGGGGGTGATGGCACCCAGGCTACGAATGCCGGTTAACGCCAGTATATAAAGGCTGCCGCTGAAAATCACAATGCCGGCAAACATCAGCAGACCGGCCGTCACCAGCCGGGTGTCGGACCGGCGCCCCAGTAAAGCGGCAATGCCCAGGATGCCCAGTCCATGAATCATCTGATAAAGTACGGCAGTCTGCCATATGGCCAGCATATCAGTCGATAGCATGGCTTTCAGGCCGTGAGCGCCAAACGCGCCGGCACCAACGCCAACCATCAGGGTCAGTGCGGCAATTACTACGAAATGACGGTCATTCATGGTTCTTCTCCAGAGATGGGCAATATCTTAACCGGGTCGGGTACGCCCGGGTACCGTGGCGTCTTCAGGCGCTGGGCCAGGCGATTGGTGGCGGCTGGTGTCGTGGTGCTGGCCGGCTGTTCCGGGGAACCCGTGAACAGCCCCTATCCCGACCAGAGTATGGCGCAAAATGTCTTGCACACGGCCTTCGCCCAGCGTTCGCCCAAGTATCTCGATCCGGCCAGTTCCTATTCCAGTGACGAGTCCCCGTTCACCTATTCCATCTACGAGCCGTTGTACGGGTATCATTACCTGAAACGTCCCTATGAGCTGGTGCCCCGCGCGGCGCAGGAAGTGGCCCCCCCGGTGTATTTTGGCCGCAATGATCAGCCGTTACCCGACGATGCTCCCGGTGAAGACATTGCCTACAGCGTGTATGACATCCGCATCAAGCCGGGCATCCTGTTTCAGCCGCATCCGGCATTTGCACGCAACCCAGACGGCAGTTACACCTATTGGCCGCTGCCGCCAGACGGCCTTGAGAACCGTTATGCCATTCCTGACTTTCCCCAGACCGGCACGCGCGAACTCACGGCTCACGACTATGTGTACGCGATTCGTCGCCTGGCCAGCCCGCGTGTGGTGTCCCCGGCGTTTGGTGTACTGTCGTCACATATCCAGGGCCTGCGCGAGTATGCTGAACGGCTCAAGCAGGTTGATGCCGAGCTGAAAAGCGCAACGTCGGGTCTTGCTAACGCTGGCGCTGGTCTTGCACATGCAGGCGCCGGCCCGGCAGCCAGTCAGGGCCTACCGGCGTGGCTGGATTTGCGCGATCATGCGTTTGACGGTGTGCAGGCGCTGGATGACCACACCCTCAGGATTCGTGTCAATGGCAAGTATCCGCAGTTCCGCTATTGGCTGGCCATGACGTTCACTGCCCCGGTGCCTTGGGAAGCTGACCGGTTCTATCAGCAACCGGGCATGGCCCAGCGCAATCTGTCACTGAATACCTGGCCCGTAGGCACAGGGGCTTACATGATGGTCGAGTCCATCCAGAACCGGCGTCATGTCATGGCCCGCAACCCGAACTTCCGTGGTGAACCCTATCCGTGTGAAGGTACGCCTGACGATCAGGCCAAAGGGTTGCTGGCAGACTGCGGCAAAATGACGCCGTTCATTGATCGTATTGAGTTTGCCCTTGAAAAAGAAAGCGTACCGCTGATGGGCAAGTTTTTGCAGGGGTATTACGACATTCCCGAGGCTGATGGCGGTGATTACGGGGTCGCCATGCGTGTCGCCGCCACCGATTCGGCAGAAAAAGCCGAGCTTTATGCGGATCGTGGCTTGCAATTGCTGACGTCGACTGCGGCGCAAATTACCTATCTGGGTTTCAACTGGCTCGATCCTGTGGTTGGTCATGGGGATACGCCTGAGCAGCAGGAAAAAAATCGCAAGTTGCGACAGGCCATCAGCATCGCCTTCAACTGGGAACAGTTTGTGTCAATCTTCCTGAACGATCAGGCCCAGGTTGCACAGGGCCCGTTGCCGCCGGGGGTCGCGGGTTACGAGCCGTTGCCGCAGGGCTTGAATCACCAGGTTTATCGGTGGGAAGACGGTCGTGCCGTACGTCGTTCGCTTGATGAAGCACGACGCTTGCTGGCTGAGGCCGGTTACCCTGATGGTCGTCATGCCGATACAGGTGAACCCCTGATCCTTCATTTTGACTCGGCTGGCGGGCTGGGTTCGAGCCCGACCCTGGACTGGATGCGTCGCCAACTCAAAGCCTTGAATGTCGAGCTGGAAATACGTGCTACTGATTACAACCGCTTTCAGGACAAAATGCGGCAGGGCGTGGCCCAGATGTTCATGTGGGGCTGGATCGCTGATTACCCCGATGCCGAGAATTTCCTGTTCCTTTTGTACGGTGAAAACGCCAAGGCCAAAACCGGGGGCGAGAACGCGTCCAACTACCAGAACCCGCATTACGATGCCCTGTTCAGAAAAATGCGGTTTCTTGATGAAGGCTCCGAAAAAGAGCAGGTGGTGCGTGAAATGATTGACATTGTCCAACACGACATCCCCTGGATGTTCGGGTTTTATCCGTATTCCGGGGGGGCATATCAGGCCTGGGTGGGCAATGCCCAGCCGACACAAATGGTACGCAACACCTTGCAATATCTGAAAATCGACCCGCAGCAGCGGGCCCATAGCGTCGCCCTATGGAATACGCCGCTCTGGTGGCCGTTGTGGGTGCTGCTGGGGCTGGTGGTGGTGGCGATATACCCGGCGTGGTGTGTAGTGCAACGCCGCGAGCGCAAGACTGCGCTGGGGGACACGCCATGACGGCCTATATTATCCGGCGTCTGTTTTACGGCGTAGCCGTGCTGGTGGGTGTCAATATCCTGACGTTCGTGCTTTTTTTTGCAGTCAATACCCCCGATGACATGGCCCGTTTGGCCATTGGCGGTCAGCGCGTCGACACTGAAGCCATTGAAAAGTGGAAAGCCGACCGCGGGTATGACAAGCCTTTGTTTTACAACGGTGCACAACCGGGTGCTGCGGCGTTGATGGACACCATTTTTTACGAACGATCAGTGCCGTTGCTCCGGTTTGATTTTGGTTTTTCTGATGCCGGGCGCGACATTGGCTATGAGATCAGGCAACGCATGGGCCCCAGTCTTGCCCTGGCCTTGCCCAGTTTTGTTCTGGGTCTGCTGGCCAGTGTGTCGTTCGCGTTGCTGCTGGTGTTCTTCAGGGCGACCCGGCTAGATTTCGCCGGGGTCGTGCTCTGCGTGCTCATGCTGTCGATTTCGGGGCTGTTTTACATTATCGCCGGGCAATGGCTGTTTGCCAAAGTGCTGCGCTGGGTGCCATATTCCGGGTTCATCGATGGCTGGGACAGCCTGCGGTTTTTGATTTTGCCGGTACTGGTGGCCGTGATTTCCGGGCTGGGTAGCGAGGCCCGTTTTTACCGTACGCTGTTCCTTGAGGAAATCGGTAAAGATTATGTGCGCACGGCGCGGGCCAAGGGCTTGTCGGAACGCGTTGTGCTGTTTCGCCACGTCCTGCGTAATGCGTCGTTGCCGATCTTGACAGGTACTGTCTCGGCTATTCCTTTGCTGTTCATGGGTAGTCTCATTGCGGAATCCTTTTTCGGTATACCGGGTCTGGGCAGTTACACGATAGACGCCATCAATGCGCAGGATTTTTCGGTGGTTCGGGCGATGGTGTTCCTGGGTTCGGCGCTTTACATCGTGGGGC
>JAAYID010000106.1 GCA_012744285.1 Alcaligenaceae bacterium | reverse complement strand
CGAGTCCTTTCGCCCCGACCACCTTACAAAAAAAGGCTTGTGCCCTGCGCACAAGCCTTTTTTCTTTGGTGCGCCCGTTATGAACTCCCCTTCAGAAACTGGATCAGCGTCCAACTTCTGAAGGTCAGTTCAACCCAGGTGCACTGTGGAACACCCCTCAGGCTTTGGGGTTCAGCACGAAGTCATATTCAACCAGGTAACGACCATCCGGTTGCTCAACCCAGTCGCAAACCAACGACGAACGCACGGCAAATACGGCATCTGAATCGATATAGTCACTGTTGTTGCGGAAAATATGGGTGATCAGGGTTTCGTAGCCATCGGCCTTGATCAGGAAATGCAGGTGAGCAGGACGCCAGGGGTGACGACCTGTCGCTTCAAGCATCTGGCCCACAGGGCCATCGTGCGGGATCGGGTACGGCACCGCCAGAATCGAGTCAAAAGAGTAACGACCTTCGGCATCGGTATGCACGATGCCGCGAGCCTGCGCCCCTGACACTTCGGGCTTCTGGACGTCATACAACCCGTTCTCGTCAGACTGCCAGACATCAAGCATGGCATTGGCCACCGACTTGCCATCGATACCACGCACCGTACCGCGTACCGTGCAGGGCGTACCGGTTGCGCCATTGGAAATGTCTGTACCGAGATCATACTCAGGGGCACCATCAACGTGGAACGGCCCGAAGACCGTTGCCTCGGTACAGGCCGCCGGCTTTTCGTTGTTCATGGCTACGGTCAGCATCGACAGACCCAGCACATCAGACAACAGGATGAATTCCTGACGACGGTCATCCGTGATGTGGCCACAACGGGTAATGAAATCAATACCTTTGAACCACTCTTCTTCGGTCAGTTTCACTTCGCGGGCAAACGCGTGCAGGTGCTGGACCAGACTGGTCATGATTTCTTTAAGTCGCGCATCGGGGGTACCCTCGAAGCTTTTGACAACAGCCTGGGTAATGGTGTCCTGATTCAGATTGATCATCTCATCGTCTCCGTTAATGGGTGAAATTTCAAACAGCACGTCACTGTACAATTGCTTTTTTTAAACGCAAACCATTAAAAGCGAAAAACACTTTTCCGGAAAAAGAAACAATGGACCGTCTCAGCGAACTGGAGCTGCTGGTCAAAATTGCAGAATCAGGCCATATCGGGCGTGCTGCCGAAGCCCTCGACCTGTCACGGCCGGCCGCATCACGGATGCTGGCAGCCCTTGAAAAAAGACTGGGCACCCGTCTTGTTGAACGCAATACCCGGCGGGTTTTCATTACCGATGCCGGACAGACTTTTGTTGAGCGCGCCCGCCACATCCTGCACGAACTGCAAGACGCCGAGCTTAGCCTGACGCGCAAGACACTTGACCCGTCGGGCACGCTTCGGGTGGGCTCATCGCTTTCGTTTGCGATGCACCAGATCGCCCCGCGCCTTCGAAAATTCCGAACACTTTACCCGCGACTTGACGTTTTGCTGGAAACGCAGAATCGTTATGGCAGCGGCCCCGACGACCATCTGGACATTGCCATACGAACACGCGAGTTCGAGCCTGACAGCAGCCTGACCATACGTCGACTGGCAACCACAAACCGGGTTCTGTGCGCCTCACCGGCCTATGTTGCCCAACGCGGCACACCCAAAACACCCGACGATCTGCTGACACATGATTTTCTGGTCTACACCCACGCCAACCGGGCCCATGAGCTTTGGCTGTCACAACACGGCTATCATGAAACCGTCAAACTACGCGCCGTGCTTGAGTCCAATGAAGGACAAGTCTTGCGGGCAGCGGCACTGGATGGTCTGGGCATTCTGGTCCAGCCCAGCTACATTGTCTACAACGACCTGGTATCGGGGCGCCTGTTGCCCTTGCTGACCGATTGGCAGCTGCCCCAGTTGCATATCAATATGGCATACCGAACGCGCGAGCATTTGCCGGCCAAAACGCGGGCATTTATTGAATTCATGGTGGCCGAGTTTGCCGCCAACAATTATGAACGTCGCTGGACCAGCAACATGGGGCTCAAAACAATCGACCCCGGCCGCTAAACCGGGGCCAATGCCGGCCGCGGACGACCCGCCAGCTCAAGCGCAGCATCAAGGCTGATGCCCGTCATGCACAGCAAACGAACAATGACCTGATCCAGCGTATCGGGCGACACTTCATCGGTCGTGACCGCCAGACCGATGCCGACAATCGCATGGCAGGTCAAACGCCAGATCAGCTCCGGGTTTGAAAGACGGAAACGCCCCGCATCTGCAGCACGGCGCAAATCACGAATGGCAAACGGGCCCATGCGCTGATACAGCGCATTCGCAATGACCTCGGAACGATACAGCAACTGCCGCCAGCGCACGTCGTTGATCGCGGTCTCAACCACGGTTCGCACACCGTAGGCATAAACCTGTGCCGGGTCATCAAAGGTATCGGTGACCGCCTCGATGCGCAATGCCAGATTGTGCATCATGTTTTCCAGCACAGCGACGGCCAGATCATCTTTGGACTTGAAGTAGTTGTAAACCGTCCCCGCACCGACATCCGCCTTTTCGGCAATTTCATGCATGGTTGCGGCATCAATGCCTTTTTCGGACATCACGGCACTGGCAGCTTGTATCAGCGCTTCGCGATTGCGCTCTTGACGCCGGGCGACACGCCCCTGCCGGGCTTCAATTTTCTGGGTCATTCAAACGCCCTTGATTTATCGAGACGGCCGCCATTTTAAGCCAGTCAGCACACCAGCAGACCAGTGGCCCCACGACCTGCGCCATTGTCCTCACCCTCTGGCGATCCAGGACATATCACTGAACACCTAGGGAAAACACTAAATGAACGTCATTCATTTTCGGTTT
>JAAYID010000105.1 GCA_012744285.1 Alcaligenaceae bacterium | reverse complement strand
GATAGTCCAACCATCAGCTGAGGGTCAGCCATCCGGCCAACCGCAACGTTGGTTTCACCCGCCTTGAGCTTTTCAAGCAACCGGTTATTCGTTGCAATATCGGCCTGCACACGCACGTGTGGATACTGTTCACGAAACAGCGTCAACGCCAGGGGAAGAATGTCTGGCGCAACAGTGGGCAGCGCTGATACGACCAACGTTTCGTGTCGGGTTTCCCCCCCTTTTGAAAGGGCTCGTGCCGCATCATCAAGTGCTTCGGTAACAGACAGGGCATGCGCCAGAAAATGCTCGCCATCGGTTGTGAGACGCGCCCCGAAACGCCCGCGCACAACCAGTTGCTGACCCGCCATCTGTTCCAGTTCGGTCAGGGTTTTTGATACCGCCGGTTGACTGAGATTCAGACGCTCTGCAGCCTTGCCAAGATTCTGCTCTTGGGCCACCGTGACAAAACACTGCAGATGACGCAGCCTGACCCGATTCAAAAAGTGCTCTTTTTCCATAACCCAAGGTTATCAAACAAGATGCATTAATTCAATTTACTTCACGAATACCCGAGGCTATGATCCCTGCACTGAGCTGCCTTGCATGCCAGACAGAATATAGGAGATCCCCCATGACAACCCCCATCGACCAGTTCGGCGAGTTCCTGCAACGTGACCGCACCTGGCATCCGCCCGCCTTCACGCAAGGCTACAAAACCAGCATTCTGCGTTCACCGCAAAAATCCCTGATTTCCATCCAGAACGACTTGTCAGACATCACTGGCCCGTTGTTCTCGCGCGATGAGCTGGGCCCGCTGGACAATGACCTGATCATGAACTACGCCAAAAGCGGCCTGCCCATTGGCGAACGCATTCTGGTGCACGGTTACCTGCGCGACGAAAACGGTCGCCCCGTGCCCAATGCCCTGATCGAGGTCTGGCAAGCCAACGCCTCGGGGCGTTATCGTCACAAGAATGATAAATACATTGCGCCCATCGACCCCAATTTTGGTGGCTGTGGCCGCGTCATGACCGACGAAAACGGTTATTACTTTTATCGCACCATCAAGCCCGGTCCCTACCCATGGCGCAACGGTATCAACGACTGGCGCCCGGCCCACATCCACTACTCGATTTTCGGCACCGGCTTTGCCCAGCGCCTGATCACACAAATGTATTTTGAAGGTGACCCGCTCATTCCGGGCTGCCCCATCGTTCGCTCCATTCCCAGCGAAGAAGCCGTTCGCGGCCTGATTGCCCAAATGGATCGTGGCGCCTTCGCAGCCCTCGACAGCCTGGCCTACCGCTTTGACATCACCATCCGCGGCTCGCGTGCCACCTTGTTCGAAAACTACATTCAGGGAGCCAAATAATGAACCCTAACACCCCCGTTTACCTGAAAGAAACCGCGTCACAAACTGCGGGTCCCTACGTTCATATCGGCCTGGCCCCCAAACAAGCCGGCTTCGACATTTTCGAAAAAAACTTCGGCAACGTGCTGGTTACGCCGGAAACCAAAGGCGAACGCATCCGCATCGAAGGTCGTGTCTTCGACGGCAGCGGTCATATGGTCAAAGACGTCCTGATCGAATCCTGGCAGGCCAACGCGGCCGGTCGCTATAACCACCCGGCCGACAAACAGGCCGACAAACCCATCGACCCAACCTTCCGTGGCTGGGGACGTGCGGCCTCCGATTTTGACACCGGTGTGTACTTTTTCGAAACCGTCAAGCCGGGCTCCGTCACCGGTCGCCATGGCAAACCCATGGCGCCACACATCAACCTGTGGATTGTCGCCCGCGGTATCAATATCGGCCTGCAAACACGCATGTACTTCTCGGACGAAGAACAAGCGAATGCGGCAGACCCGGTACTGAACGGTATCGAATGGGAACAACGTCGCAAGACGCTGGTCGCCCAACGCACCGAGCGCAATGGCCAGACGGTCTACACCTTTGACATTCACCTGCAAGGCCCGAACGAAACGGTGTTTTTCGACGCCTGATCGCGACCTGTTCACGGCATGCCCGTCCTGGGGCATGCCTTCTGGTCCACGATTCTTTCAGCCAAATGGCTTGCAAACGCCCGGTAATGCCGGGCGTTTGCATGAGCCCGCCAGTGAGCCCGCAATGATGCGTTCCGCGCGAGATACGGTCAATGTGCAGCGCCCAGCAGCGCATTGATACGCGAAGCAGCCGCCAGCAGCTTGGGCAAACAGACATCAAG
>JAAYID010000012.1 GCA_012744285.1 Alcaligenaceae bacterium | reverse complement strand
GTATTCAGCCTCAGCGACACCGAGGTCATTGCCTTGTCAAAGGTCGGAAAACGGCTGGAGCGCATGCGTGGCGCTGCGCAAGACATCGAATTCGCCATTGACCGCGAACTGCCCGCCGGCGACAACATTGTCCTGCTGCAATGTCGTCCCGTCACCGTGACGGCACCAAAAACGGCTTCCACACTGGACAAGGCCCTGGGTCAACTGACGGCCAGTGTGCTGGCGGCCGCGCGCTGATGACGCGTTCGCTTCACCAGCAATCCGTTTCGCTGAGTCGCCACGACTTGCTGAGCGGTGCCGACTGGTTCGGCACCCTCAGCGAGCTTGCTCAAGCCCGGGTCAGGCATGACCTGATCGAACGCAGTGTCGCGGCGGGCGAGGCCCTGGGCCATCAGGGTGAAATGCAGTTGTACTGGTTTGGTGTGATGGAAGGCTTGCTGAAATGGTCGGTCAGTGCGATTGACGGTCGCACAGTCACCCTTGGCGGATAATCCGTGGGCAGCTGGTTCGGCGAGGGCACACTGGTTCATGGCCAACCTGGCCATGGTATCGCGGCAACGTTGCAATATGACGCTGGTCACCCTGAAACGCGAAGGGCTGATCGAACTGGGCTACGGCGCCATTTCAATCCGTGATATCGATGCGCTGGCCGCCAGAATGCGCTGACGACCCTAAAGCGTTTGCGTTTCAACGTCGTTTACAGCACTACCGCCCGATTGCGACCACGGCGCTTGGCTTCGTACAGGGCCTGATCCGCCTGCTCCAGCAAGCGCACTGCCTCTGAAGCGTCATTCAGCACGCGACCTGCACAGCCCACGCTGATGGTGACATAATCGGCGATGGGCGAGTAACCATGCACAATTTGCAATTGGCGTACGGCATCACACAAGCGCTGGGCAACCGCCAGCACACGGCTTGCATCCGTTTCCGGCAAAATCGCCACAAACTCTTCGCCCCCATAGCGGGCCAGCAAATCACCCGGGCGGCTGATGGCTTTGTTCATGGCCGCTGCCACCCTCACCAGACACTCGTCACCCCGACCATGACCATAGTTGTCGTTGTAGGCCTTGAAGTAATCAATATCGATCATCAGCACCGACATGGGCAGGCCGTTACGCGCCAGACGATTCCCTTCTTTGAGCAGTATCTGGTCAAAATAACGGCGGTTGGCAATTTGCGTCAGGCCATCGATATTCGACATTTCTTCAAGCATGTCGGTTTTTGACTTCAGGCTCATCTGGTTACGAATACGCGCACGCACAATCGGCAGATGAAACGGCTTGGTAATGTAATCAACCGCGCCCAGATTCAAACCTTGCTCCTCCTCAACCGCCTCGGTCAGGGCGCTGACGAAAATAACCGGAATCTGCTGGGTTGCCGGGTTGTTTTTAAGCTCGCGACAAACGGTGTACCCATCCATGTCGGGCATCATGATGTCAAGCAGAATCAGGTCTGGCGGATGACTGCCTTGTGCAATTGCCAGCGCTTTTTCACCCTTGCCGGCCACCTGGATGATGTACTCGTCTTTCAGATAATTCGCCAGCATTTTGACATTGGCCGGCACATCATCCACGATCAGCAAGGTTTTGCGCTCGTCATCCGGGTCAGCACGAACCGCTGACCGCAACGTCGCTGCACTCTCAGGTGCCGGCTCATCGGGTTCAAGCCATTCCCGCAAGCCGCGTGTCAAAGACGCCGCATCAAAGGGTTTACCCAAATGGGCATTCATACCGGCGGCCATCGCACGCTCACGATCCTCGACCAGACCCGCTGCCGTCAGGGCAATAATCGGCACATTGGCATCAAGAGCGCGGATCTGGCGCGCCGCCTCATAGCCGTCCATCACCGGCATCTGGATATCCATCAGCACCAGATCAACCGGTTGAGACTTGAACAGGGCAACCGCCTGCTCACCGTTTTCTGCGGTAATAACCGAAGTACCCATACGGACCAGATAGGCCTGCGCCACTTCTGCATTGACAGGGTTATCGTCAACCACCATGACGCGCCGGCCGGTGAACTGAACCAATGCCCCCCCGGAAAGACTGCCCTCAAGGACGGCACTTTCGTTGTACGGGAACCGTTGGAACAAATCAAGCAGCCGGCTGCGCAACACGGGTTTGGGAAGCACCGGAAAACTGTCTTCGGGTAACTGGCTGGCCTGGGCCAGCGCTTCGGTGCCTGCCAGAAACAGACGCGGTATTGGAACGCGCTTTTCGTGCAATACGCTGCGCAACCGCCGCAAGGTATTCAGCCCGGTCAAGGGGGTTAACGACCAATCGACAATAATGGCCTGATACGGTCGACCGCGCTCACAGGCTTCAACCACCAGCTCAAGCGCCCGACTGCCATTATCGGTAGCATCCACCTGCCCACCACACGCTGCCAGGGTTTCAACCATGGCCTGCCGCGCCAGCACATTGTCTTCGACAACCAGGATGGCGCGTGGGACACAATCACAGCCTGCCCAACGGGGTGACATTTCGACGGAACCATCCAGCGCAAATACCAGGACAAACTCAAAACGGGTACCCTCGCCCTGGCGGGTTTCCACCTGAATGCCATCGCCCCCCATCAGCTGCACCAGTGCCTGACTGACCGGCAACCCCAACCCGGCACCGCTGTAACGGCGCGCGCTGGAGGTGTCTGCCTGAGAAAACGGTTCGAACAAATGAGGTAAATGGTCGGGAGAAATACCCGGTCCGCTGTCAATTACCCGAAACTGAACCCGGACCTGCTGACCCTGTACGCTCAGCAGCCGCGCCTGCACGGCCACGCAACCCGCCTGAGTGAACTTGATGGCATTGCCCACCAGCTTGAGCAAAACCTGACCCAGGCGTAACGGATCCCCCTGCAGCGACGGCATAATCGCCGGATCAACATGCAAGACCAGCTCAATGCGTTTTTCAGCGGCGACCCGCGAAAACATGGCCGCCAGTTGCTCAAAAACTTCGTCCAGCGCAAACGACTGCACCTGAATCTTGAGTTTCTGATCTTCAAGACGCGAGTAATCAAGAATGTCGTCAACCATCAGCAGCAGTGCCCGTGCAGCCTGGCGGATCTGCTCGGTACGCCGTCGCAACAAGGGTGACAACGACGCATCGCCCAGCTGCAGGTCGGCCATGCCGATAATCGCATTCAACGGCGTGCGAATCTCGTGACTCATGTTGGCCAGGAACGCTGACTTGGCCCGATTGGCGGCATCGGCCTGGGTTTTGGCATCGCGAAGTTCAAGATTCTGGCGCTCCTGAAACTGGATCAGGCTGTTGAATGCATGCACCAACTGGCCCACCTCGTCTGCATTGACGACATCAAGCGTGCCCATGGGACGCGCGCCATCAATCATGCTGCGGACATCGGCGGCGGCCTGCTCAAGCGGACGCAACTGCCGACGGATCGAAACCGTCACCAGCGCACCGGCCACAATGACCAGAAACAAGGCCAGTACCGCGAGTTTCAAGAGCAACGCATTCACGGGTGCCAACGCCAGATGAGCCGGCAAGGTATGAATCACGACCCAGTCAACCATGCGTAACGGCCTGACTGAATAGATAACCTGTTGCTCATCAAAAGAAATCGCCTCGCCTTGCAGATGGCCGGCGCGAATCTGCTCGACAATCTCGTTATCCTGCAATCCATCCAGCGGTTTGAGCGACAGGTCGGGCACGGTTGACGACACAAGTACATTACGCTGCGGGTCGACTACGTACAGCTGCCCTCCCATATCCAGCTGATGATGCGCCACCTGATTAAGCAGATTGTCCTGGGCCAGCCGCGTGGCGCCGAAAATCATGCCCAGCAACTCACCATCGCGGGACAGGATCGGTGCAATGATGATGAACATCGGCTCAGGGGTAGCCTCACCGATCACGGGTGGAGAAATCACCGGCCTCTTTTCGGTCATCACCTGCTTCATGTGCTCACGATCAGCCGTATTACGCCCTACCCTGCCGGGCAGAATCGGTGAATCAATAATAATCGAGCCGTCCGCATCGGTAATGACCAAGCCGTTATTGAAGGCAGTACGCAGCATGACACGACTGTCCAGTGTGCGCCGCAGCTCTGGCAACGAACGCAGGGCCAGCCCATCATGTAGCAAATTGGCAAATACCACCAAAGCCTCACGGCGTTCAGCCAACTCGCCGTCAATGTGTTCAGCAATCAGACCAGTCAGCTGATTTTCATGGGCCAGAATCTGCGCGCGATTATCTTTATAGGCCGCCAACCCGACCACCAGGGCAGACAGGGCAGCAGCAAGAGCCACCGCAACAAGGACGATCAGGGTAAGCCGTTTGGCCAGCGAGGATGAAACGCGGAACGTCGCCATGGCTTACAGGTTCTCAAGCGCGGCTTGAAGCTTGCCCATGGCCAATGCAGCAGCATCAAAGTCCAGGGAATCAAGCGCCTCCTCAAGGGCTTGCCAATGGCGTTCACGCACCGCTGCAGGCAACTGACGGGCCACACGGGACAGCTCGTCCTCGCTGATGAACTGATTGCCACAAATCGCCACGGAAAGCCTGTGCAGGGCGGCCCGCGCAACGCCGGGATCAACCCCAGCCCCCGAAAGCGTCACCCAGGCCTCTTCGGCCCGATGTTCGGCAAGGTATTGCCCGACCTGATGGACATACTCACGGCGGATGCGCTCGTAGCGCGCGACCAGATCCGGCGCGGGAACGTCCTGTTGCTTGAGCAATGCATCAAGCGTCATTGCCACCGATGCCAGCACTTTCATGGCCAGGTTGCCGGCCACCCCTTTCAGGCTGTGAACCAGGCTCTGGGCCACCATAAAATCAGCGGGTGTACTGCTGGAATCAAGACGCTCGAGCATATGGGTCAGCTGGGCATACGGCCCTTGCAACTGCTGGTGCAACTGCCCAAGTGATTTACGATAAAGGGTGGTGTCCCCCATCAGGCGCTCAATGCCCTCGGCGGCATGCAGGTAATCCTCCGTGGCCTCGTTCACGACAGCCACTTGTACAGGCAGCCGCTGCGGCCCCGGGCTCATAGCGTCCGGCACTTCAGCCTCCGCGCTTTCAAGAGACACGGCCCGTGACAGCGGCAACACAAAACTGAACGTAGTCCCCACACCAGGCTGGCTTTCAAGCACAATATCGCCTCCGCCCATGGCATGGACCAGACGCTGGGAAATGATCAGGCCAAGGCCTGAGCCCCCGTATTTTCGGCCGATTGAATTATCGGCCTGGCTGAACGCCTTGAACAAACGCCCCCGCTGGGCCTCTGTGATGCCGATTCCGGTATCTTGCAGCGTAAAACGCAACCAGTCACTGACATCGTCGCTTTTCTCAAGG
>JAAYID010000104.1 GCA_012744285.1 Alcaligenaceae bacterium | reverse complement strand
GTGTAGTTCAATGGTAGAACGGCAGCTTCCCAAGCTTCATACGAGGGTTCGATTCCCTTCACCCGCTCCATACCGGATTCAGGCAGGTTTTTAATCTGTAAACAAAAAGCCAATCCTCCTGGATTGGCTTTTTGTTTGGCCGGTCTTTGCCGGATTTTGCGCTACCTCCAGGCCGGGTAAAGCCCGGAAGACTGCGGCCCGGCCTGTGACATCAGGGCCTTCGCGTCACAGGCCACCCATGGCCAGATACTTCAGTTCCAGATATTCATCCAGCCCATGACGCGAACCTTCGCGGCCAAGGCCCGAGTGCTTGATGCCGCCAAACGGGGCGACTTCAGAGGACATCGAGCCCGTATTGATGCCCACCATGCCGTACTCCAGGGCCTCGCCAACCCGCCATACGCGGCCAATGTCGCGGGTGTAAAAGTAGGCAGCCAGCCCGTACTCGGTGTCGTTGGCCATGGCAATGGCCTGTTCTTCAGTATCAAAACGGAAGACTGCCGATACCGGGCCAAATATTTCCTGGCGGGCAATATCCATACCGGCTGTTGCATTGGCCAGAACCGTGGGGGTGAACCATAGTCCTTCAGGGAACAGGCGTTGGCCACCGGTAACCACGGTCGCCCCTTTAAGGGTGGCGTCGGCCACCAGGCGCTCTACCTTGGTGACCGCAGCATCATTGATCAGCGGGCCTTGCACAACGCCCTCATCAAGGCCGTTGCCAACCTTCAGGAGTGTTGTAGCGGCCGCCAGTTTTTCGACGAACGTATCGTAAATGCCGGCTTGAACCAGAAAGCGGTTGACGCAGATGCAGGTTTGTCCGGTATTGCGGTATTTCGCGGCAATGGCGCCTTTGACCGCCGCATCGACGTCGGCGTCGTCAAACACAATGAACGGGGCGTTGCCACCCAGTTCCAGCGACAGTTTTTTCAGGGTCGGGGCGCATTGTTGCATGAGTAATTTGCCGACCGGTGTTGAGCCGGTGAAGGACAGCTTGCGTACAATGGGGTTGCTGCAGAGTTCGGCGCCGATGGCTTTGGCATCGCCCGTCACGATGTTGAACACGCCTGCCGGAATTCCGGCACGATGTGCCAGTTCGGCCAGGGCCAGCGCCGACAATGGTGTCAGTTCGGCCGGCTTGAGAACAATGGTGCAACCCGCCGCCAGCGCGGGGGCCACCTTGCGGGTGATCATGGCCGACGGGAAATTCCAGGGGGTAATCGCCGCACACACACCAATCGCTTGTTTGATCACCACATACCGGGTGTTCGAGGCGGGTGACGGGATCACTTCGCCATAGGCGCGTTTGCCTTCTTCGGCAAACCATTCAATGAATGCCGCTGCGTAGGTGATTTCGCCCAAGGCCTCGGCCAGTGGTTTGCCCTGTTCCAGCGTCATGATACGTGCCAGGTCGGCCTTGTGTTCCAGCATCAGGGCATGCCAGCGTTGCAGGTAGCGGCCCCGTTCTGCAGCAGTCAGGCTGCGCCATGCGGGCAGTGCGGCATTGGCGTCGTTGATGGCCTGTTCTGTTTCTGCACCACCCGCATCGGGAATCCGGGCCAGTACCTCTGCGGTTGCCGGGTTCACCACGTTCAGGGTGTTGCCGCTGTCAGCATCACGCCAATGCCCGTTGATGTAGCAACGTGTTTGCAGCAGCGAGGGGTCGTTCAGGTTCAGCGGATTGATATTCGGCATGGTGGGCTCCGGTAGTGACCGGGCCCGGGTGCCGGGAAGGCAAAGGCCCAGCCAGATATGGCGTCAGGGGGTCAGTCGTTCAACAATATTGCCGTTGTCATCGACATGTACAGGGTCAAAATGGGTCATCACATCCAGCACGGCCTCGTGTTCCATCACGCGCCGACGCGCTTCAACGGCAATATCGTGACCCTGGGCGATGGTAAGACGGGCGTCCATTTCAAGGTCAACCTCAACCCAGATCATATCGCCCAGTTTGCGTGTTTTCAGGTCATGCAGACCATAGACGCCGGGTGTAGCGAGCAGGTGGTCACGAATGCGTTGTTCGGTTTCGTCATCGACGGCACGATCCATCAGGTCGCTGAACGCGTTGTGGAAAAATTGCCACCCCATGCGACCGATCATCAGGCCCACAATCAGTGCTGCTACAGGGTCGGCAATGGGCAACCCCAGCAGGTTGGCACCGATACCGACCAGCACCACCAGTGATGAGGCCGCATCAGAGCGGGCATGCCAGGCATTGGCGATCAGCATGCTGGACCGAACCCGTTCGCCTACCCGCAGCAAGTAGCGGAACAACAGCTCCTTGCAGGCCAGGGTCAGTACAGCGGCAATAATGGCGGCATAGTGGACTTTTTCGATGGCTTCAGGTGTCTGCAGTTTGTTGAAGGCGGACCACAACATGCCGGCACCAACGGCCAGCAGCAGTACACCCAGGATCAGGGACGCTGCGGTTTCAAAGCGCAGGTGGCCGTAGTGGTGGTCGGCGTCTGGCCCCTTCTGGCTGTGTTTGTTGGCGACCAACACCACGAAGTCGGACAGCAAGTCTGAAAATGAGTGAATGGCATCGGCCACCAGGGCTTGCGAGTGCGCAAAAATACCAATAACCGCTTGCGCAACCGTCAGGATGATATTGACGAATACACTGACCCAGGTGCTGAAACGCCCCTGGGCATAGCGGTCGTTGGCTTCGCGTGAATGATGCGAATGCCGGTGGCCGTGGTCGTGTTTATGCATCAGCTGATACGCATGCCAGGGGTTGCGCCAGTCCAGGGCTCAAGAATGTAGATGCCCGGGTTGGTGGACTCATCAGCGTGGCTGGCGGCCAGCACCATGCCTTCGGAAACACCAAAACGCATTTTGCGGGGGGCCAGGTTGGCCACGACCACGGTCAGTTTTCCAGTCAGGTCGGCAGGCGTGTAAGACGACTTGATCCCTGAAAAAATCTGTCGCAAGCGGCCTTCGCCCACATCAAGCATCAGGCGCAGCAGTTTGTCAGAGCCGTCAACTTCGCTGCATTCAACAATTTTTGCGACACGCAGGTCGATTTTCGCGAAATCTTTGAAGTCGATGGTTTCGGCGATTTCTTCGCCGCCGGGTTTGGGAGCCTCGACAACCGGCGGTTCAAACAGGTCATCCAGCATTTTCGGGTCAACACGTTGCATCAGGTGCTTGAATGCGTTGATGCGGGTAGGCAGGCGGGTAGCGTCAGCCCAGGTGTAGGACGTTGCATCGGCGAACAGGTCTTGCGCAACTTGTTCAGCCAGTAAAGGCAGAATCGGGGTGAGCATGACGGACAGCGCCTTGAAGCCAGCCAGGGCGCGCGAGCAAACGTCTTGTAGTTGTGCTTTCTGTTCGGTGCCCGCATCGGCAAATCCTTTGGCCATGACCCAGGGCTGGGCAGCGTCGAAAGCCTGATTGATACGGTCGGCGTAGGCCATGGCCGTACGCACGGCACGACCGTATTCGCGGGCCTCCAGGTCGGCTTGAACCGAGTTTGTGACGTCGGTGATGTCGGCAATCAGTGCTGCTGTATCGCCGGCATAGCCCAGCTGGCCGTCAAAGTATTTGTTAATGAAATTGGCGGCGCGGCTGGCGATGTTGACATACTTGCCGACCAGGTCACTGTTGACACGGGCGACAAAATCGTCAGGGTTGAAGTCAAGGTCTTCGACGCGAGCGTTCAGTTTGGCTGCAATGTAGTAACGCATCCATTCGGCGTTCATGCCCAGTTCAAGGTAACGCAGGGGTGAAATACCGGTGCCCCGGCTCTTGGACATTTTTTCGCCGCTGACGGTAATGAACCCGTGCACATGCAACTGGTCGGGTACTTTACGACCCGAAAATTTCAGTGTGGCAGGCCAGAACAGTGCATGGAAATACACAATGTCTTTGCCGATGAAATGAATTTGTTCGGTGGGGCTGTCAGGGGCGACCAGGGCATCGTAGTCAAGGCCGGCCTTGTTGCAATACGCTTTCAGCGATGCCAGGTAGCCAATCGGGGCGTCCAGCCATACATAGAAATACTTGCCCGGCGCATCCGGGATTTCAATGCCGAAATACGGTGCGTCGCGGGAAATGTCCCAGTCGGCCAGGTTGGCTTCACTGTCGGCTTCGCCGGTGCCCAGCCATTCGCGTGTTTTGGCCAGGATCTCGCTTTGCAGGCGTTTTTGGCCGCGGGCATTGGCACCGGTTGTCCATTCTTGCAGGAACTGCACGCAACGCGGGTCAGACAGGTTGAAAAAGTAGTGTTCTGATGTTTTCAGAACCGGCGTGGCCTTGGTCAGGGTCGAGTACGGTTTGATCAGGTCGGTCGGGGCATACACTGCGCCACAGGCCTCGCAGGAGTCACCGTACTGGTCTTGCGCATGGCACTTGGGGCACTCACCCTTGATGTAACGGTCGGGCAGGAACATGCCCTTGACGGGGTCAAAGAATTGTTCGATTTGACGGGTGCTGATCAGGCCCTGAGCCTTGAGGGCCTTGTAAATGCTTTGAGACAGCTCAATATTTTCGGGGGTGTCGGTCGAGTGCCAGTGATCAAACCGGATATGAAAACCGTTCAGGTACTGGGGGCGTTCGTCGGCGTAGCGTTTCACCAGCGCCTGGGGCGTGATGTTTTCGGCTTCAGCCTTGAGCATGATGGGCGCACCGTGCGCGTCGTCGGCACCCACAAAATGTACGGTATGACCCGCCATTCGCATGGTCCTGACCCAGATGTCGGCCTGGATGTATTCCATGATGTGGCCGATGTGGAAGGAACCGTTGGCGTAGGGGAGGGCGGTGGTGACAAATAAGGTGCGAGACATGAGGGCGCCGATTCATTAGTGTGAAGGAACACCCTCTATTGTAATGAATCGCATGTCCTTGGGGGGCTTCTGCCGCTGCACGGTGCGGCAGTGCACAAACGCTGAGGTTAGCGGATTTCGCGCATTTCGACGTCAACGACGTCTTGCTTGCCAAAGCGTGAGGCTGAGGGTTGGGTCGCGGCACGATAGCGGCTGGCGCTGGCGGCCGCAGCGCGCTGGCGGGCTTCCCAGTAGGCGCGGGCGCCGAAAGGCCGCCCTTTGATTTTGGCCACGATGAACAGGATGCCGATGGCGATCGCTGTGGACACCATGAAAATGAATGCCATGGCCATACCAAAGATGGCCAGTACAAAAAACAGCAAGCCGCGCAAGATTTGATTAAATGTATTCATATAGGTGAGTATGACATTTTTACTGAAAAAAGTTCCATTACGGCCTGCTTTGGTTGGGGCTTGTCATGCAATCCGCTATGCTTTCACTTTGGCATGAATTGCCGCAAAAATACTGTACGAAGGCACCCACATGAGCACCAACCCAGACCAGATATTCAACCTATTGTCTGACGTTATCGATCCCAATACACAAAAGAAATTGGGTCCAATCGTAAAAAAAAGTGAAATCAGCACAGACGGGCAAGTCGTCAACCTCACTTTAGCGCTGGGGTATCCCGTTTTCAATAGTGAAGCGGCCCTTCGGCAATCCATTGAAACAGCTATTACAGGGGCAGGCTTTAGCCTGGGGCGTTTTGGGTGCCGGCTGGCGGTGCAGACCCATGCTGTACAGCGTGGCTTGAAGCCGTTGGCTAACGTACGCAACATCATCGCCGTAGCTTCGGGCAAGGGCGGGGTGGGTAAAAGTACGACGTCGGTCAATCTGGCACTGGCCTTGCGTGCACAAGGTGCGCGCGTTGGCTTGCTTGATGCCGATATTTATGGCCCCAGCGTACCCATCATGCTGGGTCTGTCCGGCAAGCCCGAAAGTCATGACAACAAAACCATGGAACCTCTGGTCGGCCATGGCATTGAAGCCAACTCAATCGGGTTCCTGATCGACCCCGATTCCCCCGCCATCTGGCGTGGCCCGATGGTCAGTCAGGCTCTCGAACAATTGTTGCGCCAGACCAATTGGGGCGATCTTGACTACCTGATCATTGATATGCCGCCGGGTACCGGCGATATCGCGCTGACGCTGTCGCAAAAAGTCCCCCTGACCGCCGCTGTCATTGTGACCACGCCACAAGATCTGGCGCTGGCCGATGCCCGCAAGGGCTTGCAGATGTTCCGCAAGGTTGATGTTCCGGTGCTTGGGGTGGTTGAAAACATGTCGATGCATGTGTGCTCGAATTGTGGTCATGCCGAACCCGTTTTTGGTGAGCATGGCGGTCGTGATCTTGCGTCCGAATTCAACTTGCCTTGGCTGGGTTCGCTGCCGCTCGCGCTCAGTATTCGTGCCCAGACCGACGCCGGTACGCCGACGGTGGTGTCTGACCCTGACAGCCCGGCAGCGGCCGAATATCAGCGCATCGCCCATCAGGTCGCTTGCCTGGTGGCTGCCTTGCCCAAAGACATGGCGGGCAAGATGCCGTCTGTTGTTGTCAATCCCTGAGGTACTTGATGCGGTTTGCGGCAGCAGGCGGCGGTCGTTTTTTTGGGGCTGTGGTTGTGGCGGGCCTGTGCCTGGTTGCCCAGTCGGTGCAGGCGGCCCGGCCCGAAGTGATTATTGATCCAGGTGGTGTGCCGCCCGAGGCGTTGCAGTCCATCATGGGTGCGGTGGATTCCATTACGCGGTTGGCGGAAGACCAGGACGGCGGTGAGGTATCGCGTTTGCGCCGCCGGGCGCGTGATGCCACGTTGTCCGCACTGGCCACCCAGGGCTATTTTGCGGCTCATGTTGATCTTACTGTTGGCCAGGATCACCAGGGCGAAACCTGGGATATTTCCATTGATCCTGGCAAGCGTGCGGTCGTCGATCAGGTGGATATCCGCTTCACCGGAAAAATTGCCGAGCCTGAATTTTCCGATCGTGTGAGGTTGCTCAAGGAAGAATGGCCCCTGGACAAGGGTATGCCATTCATCAATGAAACCTGGAGCGACGCGAAATCCGATCTGATCACAGAAGTCAGTCGTAAAGATTTTTACCTCGCCAGAATGCGGCATTCTCAGGCGACGGTGATGGCCGACGAGGCGGTTGCGCAGCTGGAAGTGAATGTGGATAGCGGTCCGCGCGTGCGTATGGGCGAGCTGAAACTTATTGGTTTGAAACGTGTGCCGGCCAAGCTGGTTGATCGTTATGTCCGGTATTCTCCGGGCGAGCCCTATGATCAGGACAAACTGGACGACTGGCAGCAGGCGTTGCAAGCCACGGCGTTCTTCCGGGGTGCTTTTGTCATGCTGGACAACAGTGCCGAGGCGCGGGTCACGCGCCCCGACGGCGATCTTGAGATGCCGGTGGTTGTGCGTGTCACCGAGGCTGCCCCCAGGGTGTATACCGCGTCGCTTGGGGTCGATAGCGACAACGGGGCGCGTGTCGAGGGGCTGTACCGCCAGAATGTAGTCTTTGGTCAGCCGGTCTGGATCGAAACAGGAGTCGGGGTCGACAAGAATCGGCAGCGGTTTTTCTACGATGTGCATTTGCCGCCCGATGACAGCGGGTACACCAACAGTTTCGGCGTATTGGCAAGCCATTCCGATATTCAGGGTGTGGACACCACGCGCCATGCGGTCGGCTGGCGACGCAAGCAGTCCCGTTTGGGTGCAGGTGACAGCCGGGTCGAATATGAAACCCAATGGAGTGTGACAGGTGCCTACGATGATACAAAAATCGATGGTGCCGATGATTACACGGTGCCGACGCTGGTCGCCGGTTGGCAATGGCTGCGGCGTGACGTCAACGACAAATATGACCCTCGCGAAGGTAATCTGATCGATGTCGGCGTGGGTGCCGGGGTGACCCTTGACCAAGGACAAACCTTCTACAAGACCAGTGTGCGAGGGCAGAAATGGTGGCCGATTGGCAAGCGGGATGTGCTGACGGTGCGTGCCGAGGTGGGTAAGGTCTGGGCGCACACCCGTCGTCTGCCGGAAGATTTCGGCTTCCGCACGGGCGGTTCGCGCAGCATTCGCGGCTACAAGTACAACAGCATTGGCGTCTCTCGGGGCGATGCCGTGATTGGGGCTCCGGCACTGGCTTGGGCCAGTATCGAATACATGCATTTTTTCACCGAGCAATTGGGCATGAGTGTTTTTGTTGACGCGGGTGATGCGGCCACGTCGTTTGGCGCCATGAAACTTCATATTGGCTATGGTGCCGGCGTCGTGCTGCGCACGCCCGCAGGCCCGTTTTCGGTTGAATTGGCCTACGGTCAGCGCGACAGAAACCTGAGACTTCACTTTTCGTTGGGTGTGGCGTTTTGAACAAGTTCTTGTGGCGTCTGGGGCGCCTGGCGTTGTGGGCAGGCCCGACACTCGTTCTGTTGCTGGCTGTGATTGCCGGGTTTGTCTACTGGGTTGTGGCATCGCAGCCCGGTACGCGTTGGGCCCTGGAAACGGGCGTGCGCCTGGCGGGTGGCAGCGCGTTGTCTGTGCAAGGTACCATCATCGATGGCGTACAGGTCGG